>JAZNPG010000101.1:0-10967 GCA_045589555.1 Acutalibacteraceae bacterium | reverse complement strand
AGGCTCATTCTTCTCGGTGTTTTCTTCCTGCTCATAACCGTTCAGATTATCGTTGCTGTCATCATCCTTGCCGCCGAGAACGCCTGTGCCGAAAAGGATTGCCAATATAATTGCAATTACTGCAACACCGCCAAGTGCTGCGATTACAATAAATGATATGTTCTTCTTCTGCGGCTGAGGGCTGACGGGTGCATACTGCGGCTGATAAGCCTGCGTGGGATAAACCTGAGAGGGGGCAGGCTGCACAAGCGGCTGCGTGTAACCTGTTTCATCCTGAGACTGCACAAGCGGCTGTGTATATCCGGGTTCAAATGATGTTTGCTCCGCTTCATGAGCTGTAAAATTCATATTTCCGCACATAGGACAAAAAACGGAATCATCGGGAATCTGATTATTGCATTGCGGACATAACATAATTATCTCTCCTTGAAAGTGTGATTTTTCTTTATCTAAAGTATATCACGTCAGAATAATTTGCCGTATTTCGGCTTTCACCCTCATCTTAATCACACTTTTGTTGTGTCAATATCAGGCAGATTAACCGAATTTCCCGTCATTATTTCAGAAACCGAATACATGATTTTTCCGTTATCTTCAAGTCTGATGAGGCATCCCGTATCAGCATCTATCCAGATGCAGCCGTTTTCTCCGTCACTGAAAAGCAGCGCATCGCCTGTTGAATCAACGCTTTCCGTGCGGAGATATTTCGCAGCCTCATATCCGTTCTTGTTCAGCAATTCAAAACCCTCGTGAGCATTGAAAAACATTATCATGGATTTTGCCTGCTTTATAAATGAGTCATCCTCATTTTTTATAACCGTACCTTCAAATTCTTCCTTTTTATCGGCATAAGCATCAGGCACCTTCTCATATTTAATATATGTTTCAGGGGCTGAACCGCCATAATCAATCATTGCGGTCGCCTTCATTCCGCTGAGCTCGCCCGAAACCCATTCCATATGCATATAAAATACGGGGGAATTTAAATTTGAAAAATCTGCCGAAACAGAATCCAATCTGATTTCTTCTCCCGAATCAAACTTATCAACCTTAAGCTGAATTTTGCCGAGAGATTCAACAGCACCCTCATAGAGAATCGCCTTTGCTTCCTCTTCACTGTATTTGCCGTCACTTTGAATCGATGCTGACGGCTGAGTTGTTGCTGTTTCTTCGGGTTTATCTGTTCTGCCTTTTAACATAACAACAGCAACCGCGGCAATAAATGCAATTACCGCAACAACAGATATTATCAGAGCTTTTTTGTTTTTCACGCCTGATCCTCTTTTCAAGTAGATTTCAATTAAAGAATAGCACAAATAAATTATTATTTCAATATAAAACAAAAACGCATTACCGAGAATTTCTCGATAATGCGTTTATAGTTTTAAAAAGCTATCTTATAATCAAACAAGCTCGATGATGCACATCTCAGCTGCGTCGCCTCTACGGGGACCTGTTTTGATTATGCGGCAGTAACCGCCGTTAACTTCCTTATATTTGGGGGCAATCTCATCAAAGAGCTTCTTAACAACGTCTTCTTTTGTAACGTATGCAAGAACCTTGCGCTTTGAGTGAAGAGAATCGTCTTTAGCAATGGTGATCATTTTTTCAGCCATTGCGCGAACCTCCTGAGCCCTTGTAACGGTGGTTTCGATTCTGCCGTTTTCCAAAAGATAGGTAACAAGGCCTCTGAGCATCGACTTGCGATGGTCGCTTGTACGGCCAAGCTTTCTGGTACCGGGCATTTAGTTCACACTCCTTTACCGTTTAACGGGTCATCATTCCTCATCTCTGCGAAGATCAAAGCCAAGAGAATTGAGCTTTGCAACAACTTCGTCAAGAGATTTTCTGCCGAGGTTACGGACCTTCATCATGTCCTCCTCGGTTCTGTTGATCAAATCTTCAACCGTATTTATCTGAGCACGCTTCAAGCAATTGAACGAACGCACAGACAGGTCAAGTTCCTCAATGGTCATCTCCAGCACTTTTTCTTTGCCGTTGTCATTCTTAACAACCATAACCTCTGTATCATAGGCTTCACCTGAAAGGTCGCCGAAGAGGTTGAGGTGCTCGTTGAGGATCTTGGCGCCGAGAGAAACAGTTTCCATAGCATTGATGGTGCCGTTGGTCCACACTTCAAGGGTAAGCTTGTCGTAGTCAGTAACCTGACCAACACGTGTGTTCTCGACTGTGTAGTTAACCTTTAACACGGGTGTGTAAATTGAGTCAATTGCTATAACGCCGATAATGGGCTGCATCATCTGCTTGTTTCTCTCTGCGGAAACATATCCTCTGCCCTTATCACAGGTCAGCTCCATGCTTACATGAGCATCGGAGTTGAGAGTAGCGATGTGAAGCTCGGGGTTGAGAATTTCAACCTCTGAATCGGTTTTGATGCTGCCTGCGGTGATTTCGTCATCGCCGTTTGCATCAATATAGATTGTTTTGGGACCGTCACCGTGAATCTTGAGGATAACGTTTTTGAGATTGAGAACAATCTCAGTTACATCTTCCTTAACTCCGGGGATGGTGGTGAATTCATGCAGAACGCCGTCGATTTTAACGGATGTGATTGCGTAACCGGGAAGAGAGGAAAGAAGAACTCTTCTCAGGCTGTTGCCCAAGGTTGTTCCGTAACCTCTTTCAAGGGGTTCAACAACAAAACGACCGTATTTTCCGTCAGCGGAAATTTCTGCAGTTTCAATTCTGGGCTTTTCAATACCAATCATTCAAAACCCTCCTTATAAGACGGCAGGAAATAATCCTACTCAATATGCATTCAAAAACGCTCTGGTCACCAAGCAACTGCCCGGTGAACGCCCGCAAAACGGGCGACTCACTCAGGTTATTACTTGGAGTAAAGTTCAACGATAAGATGCTCTTCAACGGGAACCATGATCTGCTCACGAGTGGGCAGAGCAAGAATCTTAGCTGTGAGAGCTTCTGCGTTGAGGTCAAGCCACTGGGGAACAGGTCTGGAAGCATTAGCTTCAAGAGTTGCCTGAATCTTTGTGCTTTCCTTGCTCTTATCCTTGATAGCGATTTCGTCGCCTGCCTTGATAAGATATGAAGGAACATTAACCTTCTTGCCGTTTACTTTATAATGACCGTGAGTTACAAGCTGTCTTGCTTCTGCTCTGGAGTTAGCCCAGCCAAGAAGATAAACAACATTGTCAAGGCGGCTTTCGCAGATACGAAGAAGGTTTTCACCTGTTACGCCCTGCTTACGCTCAGCCATGAGGAAATACTTATAGAACTGGCTTTCCTGAATACCGTAATAACGCTTAGCCTGCTGCTTTGCGCGAAGCTGAAGACCGTATTCAGTTGCCTTTTTGCGGCTCTGACCGTGCTGGCCGGGAGCATATGCTCTGCGCTCGATAGCGCACTTGCCGGTATAGCAACGTTCGCCCTTAAGATAGAGCTTTTTGCCTTCACGGCGGCAGAGTTTACATACCGCACCGGTATATCTTGCCATATTGTGTTACACCTCCAAATAATTCTGGTTACACGCGCCTTCTCTTAGGCGGACGGCATCCGTTATGAGGAATGGGGGTAACATCCTTAATCATGTTAACCTCCAGACCCGCTGTCTGCAAAGCTCTGATTGCAGCTTCACGTCCCTGGCCGGGTCCCTTAACATAAACCTCAACAGTTTTCATGCCGTGCTCGATAGCAGCCTTGGCAGCTGTTTCAGCAGCAGTCTGAGCAGCAAAGGGAGTTGATTTCTTTGAACCTCTGAAGCCCATTTCACCGGCGCTTGCCCATGAAACTGCGTTGCCCTGAGTATCGGTAATTGTAACGATAGTGTTGTTAAAGGTGGATTGGATATGGGCTGCGCCGCGCTCGATATTCTTGCGCTCACGGCGTCTGCGTGTGCCTGTTGTCTTTTTAGATGCTGCTTTAGCCATAATATCCCTCCTAGATTATTTCTTCTTATTCGCAATAGTCTTCTTGGGACCTTTGCGTGTGCGTGCGTTTGTCTTTGAACGCTGGCCTCTTACGGGGAGACCTTTGCGGTGACGAACGCCACGATAGCACTGGATTTCGATAAGTCTCTTGATATCGAATGCTGTTTCTCTGCGAAGATCACCTTCAACCTTAAGGTTGTGATCAATATATTCACGAAGCTTTGAAACATCGTCTTCGGTCATATCCTTAACTCTAAGGTCAGGATCAACGCCGGTTGCCGCGATAATGTCGCTAGCGGTTTTACGACCGATGCCGTAGATATAAGTAAGAGCAATTTCAATTCTCTTCTCTCTGGGCAGGTCAACACCTGATATACGCGCCATTTGTCAGTTGCACCTCCAAAATAAATTGGTTTTCGCCGGGATTAACCCTGGCGCTGCTTGTGCTTGGGATTTTCACAGATAACCATTACTTTTCCCTTGCGCTTAATGATTTTGCACTTTTCGCAAATTTTCTTGACAGAAGGTCTGACTTTCATATTAGAATACCTCCTTGAACTTACTTAGAACGCCATGTGATGCGGCCCTTTGTGAGATCGTATGGCGACATTTCGACCGTCACTTTATCGCCGGGAAGAATCTTGATGTAATTCATACGAAGCTTGCCCGAGATGTGAGCCAATATTTTGTGTCCGTTTTCCAACTCAACCTGGAATGTTGCGTTGGGTAATGATTCTACTACCGTACCTTCAATCTCGATCATGTCCTGCTTAGACATAGTAACCTCCTAAGTGTTGCCGTTTATTTCTGAACTGTATCGCCTGAGTGCCTTTTTCAGCGCTCTGTTTGTTGAGATTTCGGTTTCGCTGAGCGAGAACTCCGTTGCCTCAACATGGCGGATATTCTTGCTTTTAGGTCTTTCAACCGGACGTTCTTTTCCGTCGCAGACTTGAACGCAGTTTTTATCTGCCTGCATAACGGCAAGCAGCCTGCCTTTATCTCTGCCTGCGAGAGAAACCACCACTCTGCCTCTTTCAAGCATAGGCTCACCTTAAATCTGTGTGAGAATAACGGGACCGTTTGAAGTTATGGCCACGGTATGCTCAAAGTGGGCGGAGAGTGCGCCGTCTTTTGTTTTGATGGTCCAGCCGTCAGGCAACTGCCTGATGCCTGCGCCGCCCTGATTAATCATGGGCTCAATGGCAATGGTCATGCCCGGGAGCAGGCGCACACCTCTGCCGGGTGTGCCGAAATTCGGTACGCTGGGGTCCTCATGCATCTGCTTTCCTACGCCGTGGCCGGTATATTCCCTAACCACCGAAAAGCCTCTTTCCTCGCAATACCTTTGGATTGTTGAGCCGATATCGCCGATTCTGCCGCCTGCGACAGCCGTCTTGATGCCTTCATAGAGGCTCTCTCTTGTGGTGTCGCACAGCCGCTGAGCTTCGGGCGAGATATCGCCCGCCGCAAAAGTGGCGGCATTATCGCCGACATAGCCGTTGAAGGTTGCGCCAACATCAATGCTGACTATATCGCCGGCTTTGATTATGCGCTTCTTGCTGGGGATGCCGTGAATGACCTCATCGTTTATGGAAATGCATGTGGCAGCAGGGTATCCGTTATAACCCTTAAAGGTCGGAATTGCTCCGCTCTTAACTATAAAGTTATGGGCAATGCGGTTTATCTCCTCGGTTGTTATACCCGGCTCGACAGCCGCACCCGCTGCCTTTAATGCTCCTGCAGCGATAACGCAGGCTTCTTTCATCAGCCCGAGTTCTCTTGTTGTTTTGAGCACTATCATGCTTATCCTCCGTTTAGGGCTTAATCAAGGAAGCCCTTGTAGTGGCGCATCATCATCTGGCTCTCGAGCTGCTTAACTGTTTCAAGTGCAACACCTACGAGAATGATGATTGATGTACCGCCCAGTGAAATGTTCATGCCCTGAGTGTAACCGAACTTTCCGAGTGCGAAAGTTGCAATCTGTGAGAAGATAATCGGGAAGAGAGCTACAACGCTCAGAAGAAGAGCACCAAGAAGAACGATTCTGTTGATGATCTTGCCGATATATCTTGATGTGGGCTCGCCGGGACGGATGCCGGGGATTGAACCGCCGTTGTCACGGATATTCTTGGACATTTCGATGGGGTTATACTGAATGCTTGCATAGAAGTATGCAAAAGCGATTATGAATACGAAATAGATAATCGCATATGCCCAGTGAGTCTGGTTGAAGAGGTTGAAGAAACCGTTCCAGAACTTACTTTCAACATTACCGATAAACATCTGGATTGTGGGGGGCAGTGAAAGAATTGAGGAAGCGAAGATAACGGGCATAACGCCGGACATATTAACCTTGATCGGAATATGTGTGCTCTGACCGCCGTACATCTTTCTGCCGACAACTCTCTTTGCATACTGAACGGGAACTCTTCTCTCAGCGTTATCCATCCAAACGATGAATGCGATCATCAGAACAAGGATGATGAGTACAACAGGAGACAGTACATAGTAGGGACCGCCTGACTGCATGTAACCGATAATCTGAGTGAGGAGTGAGGGAATTCTGGAAACGATACCTGCGAAAAGGATAATCGAAATACCGTTGCCGATGCCCTTGTCGTTAATCTGTTCACCGAGCCACATGATAAGAGCTGTACCTGCGGTGAAGCAGAGGATAATAACGAGCGCCTGGAAGAAGCCTACAAAACCTGTGTAATTCTCGCCTGCTGCGTTAGTTACAAGGAATGTGTCTGCGCTTGTTCCGCCGCTGCGAAGATAGAAATAATAAGCTGTACTCTGGAGAAGACCGAGAGCGATGGTAACGAAACGAGTGATGGTAGCAATCTTCTTGCGGCCTTCCTCGCCTTCCTTCTGAAGTCTCTCAAGAGCGGGAATTGCAACAGCGAGCAACTGCATGATAATCGAGCTGTTGATGTAGGGAGTGATGGACATTGCGAAAATTGTTCCGTAATTGAACGCATCACCTGTCATCATTGTCAGATAGTTCATGAAAGTTGAGCCGTTGGCATTGGAAATAATGCCTTCCGAGCCGATGTTTGTGAAAGGCACGGGGATAGCTGAACCGATTCTGAAGATGAGAACGATAAGAGCCGTAAACAGGAGCTTCTTTCTCAGGTCAGCGATTTTCCATGCGTTAACAAGTGTTTTAAGCACTTCAGATCACCTCTGCCTTTCCTCCGGCAGCTTCGATCTTGGATTTTGCGCTATCTGAAAAAGCATTTGCCTGAACGGTGAGCTTTTTCGTTAATTCGCCTTGACCTAAGATCTTAACGCCGTCCATAGTCTTTTTGATAATGCCTTTCTCAATAAGAGCATCAACGGTAACGGTTGCACCGTCTTCGAAATACTTATCAAGAGTAGCAATGTTTGCTATTGCCATCTCTGTTGCAAAGATGTTGTTGAATCCTCTCTTGGGGATTCTTCTCTGAAGGGGCATCTGACCGCCTTCAAAGCCGGCACGCATACCTCTGCCTGCACGTGCCTTCTGACCTTTATGACCCTTACCGGCTGTTTTACCCTGACCTGATGCGGGACCACGGCCGATGCGCTTACGCTCCTTTGCGGAACCAGCTGCGGGTGAGAGATCGTGCAACTTCATTAGTTTGCACCTCCTTGCTTGGCTTCGCTTACTGCGATAAGGTGAGAAATCTTTCTGACCTTGCCCTGAGTTGCGTCGTTATCCGGCTGAACGGAAACGTCGCCAATCTTATGAAGACCAAGAGCATGGGCGGTTGCAATCTGGGGCTTGGTGCTTCCAATAAGGCTCTTAACGAGCTTTACCTGAATATCTGCCATTTAATCCGCCCTCCTTAACCTAAAATTTCTTTAGCGGTCTTGCCACGGATAGCAGCAACTTCTTCAACATTGCGAAGCTTTGAAAGACCGTCAATTGTAGCTCTTACAACGTTGCAAGGATTGTTTGAACGAAGAGCCTTAGTACGGATATCTTTAATACCTACTGTTTCAACAACCGCACGAACGGGACCGCCTGCGATAACGCCGGTACCGGGTGCTGCGGGCTTGAGCAGAACTACGCCTGCGCCGAATTTACCGGTAATCTCATGAGGAATTGTTGTGCCCTTAAGAGCAACCTTCATGAGATTCTTCTTAGCATCTTCGATACCCTTGCGGATAGCGTCGGGAACTTCGCCTGATTTGCCAAGTCCGAAACCGATGATGCCGTTACCGTCGCCGACTACTACGAGAGCCGCGAACTTATAAATACGACCGCCCTTTACGGTTTTGGAAACACGGTTAATGGCTACTACGCGCTCTGTGAGCTCATATGCCGATGCATCAATCTTAGCCAAAAGTATTCCTCCCCTTCTTAGAACTTGAGGCCACCCTCACGGGCGCCTTCGGCCAGTTCCTTAACACGGCCGTGATAAATGTAACCGCCACGATCGAAAACAACGTTTGTTATTCCCTTATCTGCAGCGCGTTTTGCTAATAATTCGCCCACTTTGTGAGCAGCGGTTTTATTTCCGCCGTATTCCGTAAATTCCTTCTCGACAGTTGATGCGGACACAAGGGTTTCACCCTTAACGTCGTCTATTAACTGAGCGTAGATATTCTGGAGGGAACGGAATACATTAAGGCGGGGGCACTCAGCAGTGCCGGAGATCTTAGCACGGACTCTGGTGTGACGAACCTGTCTGGCCTTATTGCTGTCCGGTCTGTTAACCATAAATTTTCACTCCTTAATATAGACTTATTTGCCGCCCTTACCGGCTTTACCTTCCTTACGGCGGATATATTCGTCAACGTACTTGATACCTTTGCCCTTATAGGGTTCGGGGGGTCTCTTTTCACGAATATTTGCGGCAAACTGTCCGACAACCTGCTTGTCGGGACCTGAAACTACAACCTTGTTGGGGTTGGGAGTTTCAACGGTGATTCCTTCGGGTGCTGTCATGATAACATCGTGGGAATAACCGATCTTAAGAACAAGATCCTTGCCCTTAACTTCTGCACGGTAACCAACGCCGTTAACTTCAAGTTCCTTCTTGTAGCCTTCGCTAACGCCGATAACCATGTTGCTGATGAGAGTTCTTGTAAGACCGTGGAGAGATCTGTTGAGCTTCTCATCGTTGGGACGGCTGACGTTGATAACAGCGCCGTCGATTTCAACTGTAATGTTGGGATGAAGATTTCTTGTGAGAGTGCCCTTAGCACCCTTAACGGTAATTACTGTGCCGTCTAACTGAACATCAACACCCGCGGGGATTGCGATAGGTTTCTTACCTATACGTGACATGTTACGGCACCTCCTTACCAGATGAATGCAAGAACTTCGCCGCCAACGTTGGCCTTGCGAGCGTCCTTGTCAGTCATAACGCCTTTTGATGTTGAGAGGATGGCAATGCCGATGCCCTTCATAACCTTGGGCATATCCTCACAGTTTGTGTAAATTCTCAGACCGGGCTTTGAAACTCTGCGAAGACCGGTGATAACCTGAGACTTGTTGGGACCGTACTTAAGAGCGATTTCGATCATGCCCTGCTTACCGTCGTCCTCAACCTTGTATCCTTTAATGTATCCCTCGTCAACAAGAATCTGAGCAATCGCTTTCTTCATGTTGGATGCGGGAACTTTCACTGTGTCATGCTTAGCCGCATTCGCATTGCGGATACGAGTCAGCATATCAGCGATGGAATCAGTAATTTGCATACTGTTTACCTCCTTTGCAATTGCTCAATTACCAACTTGCTTTCTTTACGCCGGGAATCTGACCTGCGTGTGCCAGCTCTCTGAAGCAGATACGGCAAACACCGTACTTGCGAAGATAAGCATGGGGTCTTCCGCAGATCTTACATCTGTTATAGGCTCTTGTTGTATACTTTGCGGGACGAGCCTGCTTGACTTTCATTGATGTTTTTGCCACGGTAATCCCTCCTTATCTTGAGAACGGAGCACCCATAAGAGCGAGGAGCTCGCGGGCCTCTTCGTCGGATTTAGCTGTTGTGACAAAGCAGATGTCCATACCTCTTACCTTGTCAATCTTATCGTAATCAATTTCGGGGAAGATAAGCTGTTCCTTGATACCCATGGAATAGTTGCCTCTTCCGTCGAATGAATTGGGGTTAATGCCTCTGAAGTCACGAACTCTGGGGAGAGCGAGGTTGTAGAGTCTGTCAAGGAACTCATACATTCTGTCGCCTCTGAGAGTAACTTTAGCACCGATAACCATACCTTCACGAAGCTTGAAGTTAGCAACTGACTTCTTAGCCTTGCAAACAACAGGTGTCTGACCTGTGATCTGCTTAAGGTCTGAAACTACAGCGTCAATAGCCTTTGAATTGGTAATTGCTTCGCCGCAGCCAACGTTGATAACGATTTTATCAAGCTTGGGAATCTGCATAACGCTCTTGTATTCGAATTTCTTCATAAGAGCAGGTGCAACTTCTTTGACATACATTTCTTTTAATCTTGCTGCCATTTGTTGTTTCCTCCCTTAATTAAAATTCTGCAAGGCAGTCGCTCTTCTTGCAAGTGCGAACCTTCTTGCCGTCTGCGTTAATCTTGTGGCCAACTCTTGTGGGTCTGCCGCACTTGGGGCAGATAAGCTGAACTTTGTCAGCATAGAGTGCGCTCTCAGCCTTGATAAGGCCGCCGGGCTCACCCATTCTACGGGGTTTAACGTGTTTTGTAACGATGTTAACGCCTTCAACGATTACTTTGCCTTCAGAGGGGCTGACCTGCATAACCTTGCCTCTCTTGCCTCTGTATTTACCGTTGATAACTACTACTTCATCGCCTGTTTTTACATGAACCTTACTCATCATTCGCACCTCCGATTAAAGTACTTCGGGAGCGAGTGAAAGGATCTTTGTGTAATCCTTTTCACGGAGCTCTCTTGCTACGGGTCCAAAGATACGAGTGCCCTTGGGGTTCTTATCTTCCTTAATGATGACGGCTGCATTCTCATCGAAGCGAATGTAAGTTCCGTCGTCACGGCGAAGGCCGCTTGCGGTGCGTACTACTACCGCTTTTACAACATCGCCTTTTTTTACTACGCCACCGGGTGTTGCCTTTTTA
>JAZNPG010000100.1:0-41255 GCA_045589555.1 Acutalibacteraceae bacterium | reverse complement strand
TCAAGGGTGATTGCCAGCTCCTGAAGATTGTGATTGTTCGGAGCGTGGTCGTGTACTGTCTCAGTGACAGTTGAGCTTGTCATGACCTGAACGACGCTCTGTGTGTGCATACACAAGCCGTTGCATTCGTCATGAATCCGTGCGGTCAGGATTGCAGTCATCATTAAGGAGACAACCAACAGTACCGCAAATATTCTGTTTTTCATGGTGTTCTCCTTTCTTAGAAGGGCTTTCTGCTCTGCTCAGCGGCAAGAGCTGCTGTCTGAAGTTCAATTGATAGCGTAGTGTTAATAAGGATATAATGAATTTTTCCTTTGAACACCGATACACCGCTCAGACCGGGAGGGAGATTATCAGTCGAAATAATTTCGATTTGATATTCATCCATGGGCTCATCACTCTCCTTTCTATTCAGTTTTTATATTTCAGTCCTTATCGATAATAAGGGCTTCGATAACTCTGCGAGCCTTTTCAAAATCCTCTTCGGACATTTCGGCCACCTGTGTGAAGAAGATTTTTAAGTCTTCTCTTTTTGTCGCTTCACTCACGATTTTTTCAATCTCTCCTTCCTGTTCAGATTTGATTACAAAACTTGCAGGGGAAACCTCAAAATAATCAGACAAAGTTTTTACAACGTGTCTTTTAAGATTTTTAGTTGTGCCGCTCTCCCATTTCTGAACTGCGGCTTTCTGCACTCCTACTATTTCTCCAAGCTGTTCTTGTGTTAATCCTTTTTCTTCTCTTAACCTCTTTATATATAAGCCGACATCTTTCGCTGTTTTCATGGCGGTCACCTCTTTTCTGTTTTATATTGTATCGCTTTTTGATACATTTGTCAATATCTTTTTGAAAAAAATATCAAAAAAAGATACTTTTTTTTAAAAACCTATTGACAAGCTGATTTTTATGTGGTAATATTGAAGTATCGAAAAAAGATACAAAGGGAGGTGAAGGAGTTGGATAAGCACAAGTTGAAAGCGGCAATGAAAGGCGATAAATTTAATGCTCTTGAAAGAATCTTAGGAGTTAAGAGAGTAGCAATTTCTCGCAGATTAAATGGTCATATGGATTTTGAGCTTTCAGAAATCCAGAAAATCGCTAAGCATTACGATTTTAGCGAACAGCAGATTAATGAAATTTTTTTTGCTACATAAGTATCTTTTTAGGATACTTATATTATAAGAAAGGAGGGGTGAGGGGTGGAAGAAAAAGAAAAAACGTCCACAGTTTTTGTGGACGCAGAGAAAATATCATCATTTTTAAAAAAGCTCAGGGATTTTCGGAAAGAATCGCTTTCAGCTTACGGTAGCAAGAATTTGCAGTTTTATGTGCATCTAATGCAAAATCTCTCTCAGGGTCATTCAGGTCGAGCTCCTGAAGACATTCCTGTATATCGGATTTTGCTGATTTAATTAACCCATACATAAAAGCAAATTCAGTTTTTGTAAACTTTACAGATTGGTCGCTCATAGAATCACCGCCTTTCACAGTGATTATAGCATAAAAATTTACAAAAATCAACTTTATATTATAGGAAAGGAGGGATAAAATGACCGCACCCTACAAAATCGGCGATATCGTAAAGCCGAAACCGAACTATGAACGCTGTGCAACCGTCTGCGGACAGTGTTGCAAGCACAAGACGGATAAATCGTGGAACTATCACTTGTTCCAGACTGCCGAAATCATCTTTATTCACGAGAACGGCAATGTTGACCTTGACACGCATCAGAACAAGCTCACGCTTTACGACATTCCGCCTGAAATGCTTGAAAAGGTATAAAACAACCAACAAACACGGAAATATGCTCAATACTTAAACAAAAACGAAAGGAAAAAGGAAATGGCAAAGGCGAAAAGCACGGTTGCAATTCTTATGGACAACATCGAAGCGCTGAGAAAGCTTCGGGGCTGGACACGTTCCGAGACCGCTGTCAGGCTTCATATATCCGAAAGCGCCTACGGCAACTACAAGAGCGGCAGACAGATGCCACCGTTCAGCCTGATAGATTCAGCGGTAAGAGTCTTCGGGTACACAGCAGCTCAGCTCTGCCGCCCTGTCGAGGAAATCCTTAAGGAAGCGATATGAACAAAACCGAAAAAATCACGCCTGCGCAGGGCAATCCTCAGAGGGTCAAAGAGCCTGTGCAGGCAGGAAGCAAGAAAAAGACGGATAAGTACTTCTGCGACGTGCTGAATGACGTCATCAAAAAGGCTTATCCGAATATGAGGGAAACGACATGACGAAGAAAATCATTTTTGCAGGCGCTTGCACGCTGATTATCTTAGCGGCAATGTGGCTCTGCTCGGAAATTGCGCTGATGGAAAGAGGTTACACCGCAGCAGGCGGCGAAATCCTTGTTCCTGTGATTGCCTTCTGCATCTGGGCGGCAGTTAAGACGGTGAAGGATATCAGGAAGGGGTGGAGAAGGTGAAGCAATGGAATATCAAGACTGGTACACGCCCCGGGATTATTACGGCACGGCACAGCTTTATGCCCGGGACTATTTGAAAAAGCACCCCGAAGCAGACAGCCAGACCGCATATTTTGCCGCACAAGAAGCCGCAGAGCTGTATGAACGCAGTGCCAGGCTTAGGATGTTCAAATTCAAAGGGATTGTTCACTGGAAAATCGTGAATGAATTATACAAAAGGAGAAAAAAAGAAATGATGACAAAGGAGTTAAAGGCGTCAATAATCAGAGATTATGAGACAGGAATGACGCCGAAAGAAATCGCTGAAAGATACGGCTTGCATCCTCACACGACATATTCAAATCTCGAGAACTGGGCAAAAGCGGGATTAGTCACGTTAAGGAAAAGCACGGCATCGCTGCAGAACAAGCCCGTTCATATCCCACAGAAAAAAAGCAGGCCCGAGACGACAGAAGTCGAGTCGAGCCCTTGTAAAACAAGCAAAAATGACATTGCAGAAAGTATATCGCAGGACGAAGAAAATGTCAAGCCTATTATAAGTTTTGTTGACGCGGCATCTATTTTTGCCGATTGCTTCAACGAGTGGCTTGGAGAAAAAATTGAGCTTGTGGAGTGCAGGGTTTCAAACCGTGATAATTCTGCAACCCTTATACTCGAAGATATAAACGGACAGAGCTATGCTCTGCAGTTCAAAAAGTTGGAGGATTAACTATGGCAAAGAGATATGACCCGAATCAGGACCTTATCGACGCCGCAAACACGGCTTCTGCCTGTGGCATGAGCTACGGCGAATGGATGGCAAAAGGTTGTCCTGTTCCTCCGAAGGAAGCCAGGAAAGCGGCAACTGATAAGAAATCAGGCTGTCGCACTCAGCACAGATATGCAGGTGGTCCGTCTACCGGGAGGAAGATATGAGCTACATAATCAAAATAACCAGTGATGAATGTCCGCCCCGATATCTTCAGCGGCTTAACGGATTTATGCCGCCCTCTCTTACTCCATCAATCGGCCTTGCGGCAAAATTTGAAGCCGATAAGGCTAAGGAAGTGCTCGAAAAGCTTAAAAAGGCAATTCTCAAGGAAAAAGGCGGCGAAACGGTGACAGCAGAGCTTGAAGAGGCTGTTGAATATGGAATTCCCGGAGCAGAAAAACAGCCCTGCGAGTCAGAACCGCATACATCTGATTATATTGAGGGTTACGGCGAGCCTCGTTCAAGGTTTATTTTTGCAGGACACTGCTTTAAATTCTATATGCGAAAGTGTGGCAACGGCAAAATCCTCTACGCATACAAAATCGATAACGGACCGTTTGAAGCTGAAAGCGAGGACGGAGAAGCGATTTTCAGGGCGTTTTGCGTTGCTTGCTGTGAATGGGGCACGAAAAAGATAAGACAGTTCAAGGAGAAAAAGAATGGCCGAGCAGAAATGTGAAAGATGCGGCGTTTCGGTCAATGACTGCCGCAGCTGGGTCAAATGCCCTGCAGCCTTCGGCCCGATATGCCATAAATGTCATGAGAAGTGCAAGCATCTTAAGGTGATGAACGGATATATGCAGAGGTGTTCACTTCTGGACAAGCCAGAGAAGGCATAAAAAAAGACCGTCCGAAAGGGACGGCAGAAAGAGAAAAGATATAGAAAAAATTTGCTACTTTTATTATATCATTTTCTCTTAAAAAAGTCAAGCTTTTTTGCGGCGAAAAACGGCTTTATTGAGCCGTTTTCACGTCCTTGTAGTGAGTATGACGAACAAGGGCGAAGCCCTGAAAGGTCAGAGGAGATGATCAATGAATGAGATTTGTCCGTGAGAAGGCGGTCAAGTCCGCAGAACGATATAAAGACGTCAACATATACCAGCTTACAACTGAGCAGGACACTTTCAGCAGAAAGCGAGTTCGAAAAAAGCTGTCTACACCTAAGCAGGTAAAGCAGGACTGGAAATATGCAAGACAGTATGCCACACAGCTTGTTAATGCGAATTTTTCAGAAGGCGATTATATTCTCACTCTTACATACGACGAAGAGCCTGAGAGCCGAGAAGATGCGGAAAGGGATGTCGCAAATTTTGTCGCAAGGGTTAAAACCCTATACAGACGACTGGGGCTTTCGCTTCGTGCTTTCTGGGTAACAGGGGGCGGTCATCCGAGAAAGAAGGGCGGAGGGGTCACCAGATTTCATCATCACCTGATTATATCAGGCGGTGCAGACCGTGACTGGGTAGAAGCGACGTGGAATTACAGGGATATAAACCGCCTTCCCCTTGATACCTTGAAAAAGGAGCTTGATTACCTTGTGAGCACCAGAGGGGCAGGGAACCGAGTAGAAAGCTCCCGTGCGAAAATCAAGAAAACAGAATTCGGCCTTGAGCCTATAGTCAAGTATATGGTAAAGCCGGGGCATTGTTCCCCGAAACCAAACGCAAAGCGCTGGCACTCCTGCGGACTCAGCAAAAAGCCTGTTGAAACACGGAGCGATACCAGATACAGCGAAAAGGAGCTTCACAAGCTTGTAAAGCTTATCAGAGAAGGACAGGCACAGGCTTATATTGAGCGGCAATACAAGGGCTGGGAATTGCTTGAAATTGAGGACAAGATAAGCAGCGTAACAGGTCAGCCGTATCTGCGGCTGAAATTACGAAAGAAAAATGCCCCTTAGACGGGAAATTTCCCCGTGGGGAGGGTATTTTGAACGAAATAACAACCAAAACAGGCACGAGACGGGGATTTTTCCCGTGCGGAGCTGATTTTAGGAGGATAAAATGAACGTTGAAAAATTAACTGAAATTCTTTTGAAAGGAAAAGCTGAATATAAAAAAGCTGTGGCTGAGTACGTTATATGGCAGTTTCAGCATTTGAGCAATCCCGAACTCGGAGAAACAACAGCCGCAGAAATTATTGACGGCACTATAAAGTTTGAAGATGTATGGAAAGCTATCAAGAGTAAAGCGGCAAACCACAGAGCAGGAGATTCAGCGTGCTTAACTTTTTTTGAGGTGGCGGCAACAGCTTGTGATTCGTTGCACATCAGCGCCGCAGTTCCCGAGGGCTCTGTTCTTGAATACGTAAGAGAAATGATGTTTAATAGCGGCAATGTCACTGTTTCGGTCTCTGCACCTGCGGTATCTTCGACGGTTTCTCTCGACCTTGACAGCCTTTTTGATTGAGGTGGAGTATGGGAGAAATATTCGAATTGACCCAGGAGCAGCTTGAAACATTCGTCGAGAACAACCGCCCCAAATATATATATTTCGAGAACTGGAACGAAAATGATGATTATTACACTGCATTTTATGGTAGTCCCGTAAAAACGCAGTATCAGACCTTTGTATGCACAGCCTGTGGCCACGAGTGGAGCGAAGAAGGACACATACAGCAGCACAAAAAAGAAAAATCATGTCCGTCCTGCGGAAATAATAATTATGCTTTTAATCGTCGTTTCGGCAGAAGAAGCCAGAAAGAACATATGAACTGCGTGGTCGTGTATATAGAGAATAAAGACAGTGTATGGGCGGAGTGCCTGAGAATAGACCTTGAAGACTACACAGATATATGGAATCCGAGCGTATTCATAGACCGTCGCACACTTTATCATTTCTCTCCGGGAGGCGGCCAGCGTTACAAGCGGCAATACACATACAAGGCAAGAAAGGATGCATGGGTACCTATGAAAAGCCGCGCAGGCTATGCATTTTATACGGGTCTTGGAACGATAGCTGCCAGAGTTGAAAGAGCGGATTTTTATATCTTAGGAGAAATGTCCGATACTTTTTTAGGCAGGTTTAGCATTGACAATTATCCTGATGACAGCTCGGGGCAGGGTACGCTTGCATATATGATGGCTTGCTGTGAAGCACCTGTATTCTGTGAATTCTGTTTAAAAGCAAAACTCTGGACACTGCTTGATTCCAGGCTTTTCAAGAACTATTCTGTATCAAAAAAAGTAAAGTACAAAGCAAGGAATATCGAGGAACTCTTTCCGACTCTTGATAAACCCCGAAGGAAAGCGGCAATCAATTATCTTTTGGAAAACAGACAATCAGATCCATATGCTACGGATAAAGTGATAAGTTTCCTTGAAGAGAACACGCCTGATTATTTCCGATATATGGCATCAATATTTGGAGAACATTTTCTGACAGCGCAAGAAATTATGAATAAAACTAAAGTCGGATCGATAAAACTTGCCAATTATATTAAAAAGCAGCTCGTAAGCTACAAGCTTTACTCAGATTACCTTGAAGAATGTTCAACGCTCGGTTATGACCTTACGGACAGCGCAGTTCTGTACCCGAAGGATTTGCGGCGCAAACATACTGAAACAAGTGCCTTGTGTCGATATAAAACCGACGACAAAGAAATCAACAAATCAAGAAAGCGTGCCGAAAAGCTCCGAAAAAATGGTGCAGAGTACAGCAGAGGCCGCCTTATGATTGTAGTGCCGAATGATACGGTTGAAATTATTATTGAGGGCGCACAGCAGAGTCATTGTGTGGGCGGCTATGTCACCAAGCATTCGGAGGGAAAGACAACAATTCTTTTTATCCGGAAAAAAAGTGACCCATTCACGCCTTACTTTACGCTTGAAATGGACATGGCAAACCGCATAGTCAGACAGTGTTACGGAAAAGCCAATAAGCAGAGTTATCGCGACAATCTTGAAGTCAATCAGCTTCTTGAACATTATATCAGGCACCTTGAATACAAAAGTAAGAAAGGAATCAAAACAGCATGAACGAATTAACCACATCCACAAGCGGCAATCTGACCGCCGAGCAGCAGGACGCATACCGCCTTGACTGCGAAATCAAATCAGAGGCACGGAATATTATGAACGGCATCTGCCGCATCGGCAGGTGCTTAAAGGAAATGAAGGACCGCAGATTATACGAACAGCTTGGCTGTTCTTCTCTTGAAGAGTACGCCGAACAGGCGGTAGGACTCAAAGGGCGTGCGGCATATAACTACATATCTGCATATGAGACCTACGGCGAGCAGGGGCTTGAAAGATACGGCCAACTTGGTATCACAAAGCTTTCCGCCCTTGCTCAGCTTGCGGATTCTGACCGTGAGGAGCTTCTTGAAAGCGGCAAGGCGGAAGAACTGTCAACCCGTGAGCTTCAGGAAGAAATCAAGCGTCTTAAGCGGCAGAACGACCAGCTGACATTTGAGCTTGAAGAAATGGAAGAGAAGAAACAGGCGGCTTCTGTTGATATGAAGGAGCTTGTAAATGCTCAAAACGAGGCGGCAGATCTTAAGGAAACAATCAGGAATTTGCAGGCGAATGCACAGAAGCATTCCAAAGCCCTTGAGATTGAAATAAATCAGCTTAAATCAGCGCTTGACGAAGAGCGCAGAAACAAGGTTGTTTCCGTTCCTGCTATTTCCGAAGAGGTAAAGGAAGAGATGCGCCGCACTATCGAAGCTGAGCAGGAATCATACCACAATGAAGCCATAAAGAACGCTGTGGCGGAAGCTTCCGCAAAGCTCAAGGAAGAGTACAAGGACAAGCTTTCCGGTGAAGCAAAAAAGACAGCGTTAGTCAAAGAGAAGCTGAAAGATGCGGAACAGCGCATCAGTACAGGTGTTGAGCGCATAAATCAGCTCAATGCAAAAATCGAAGCAGTTCAGGCAGAAAATGAGAAATTGCAGGCGAATGCACAGAAAGCGCCGCCCAGCGGCAATAAGGAGCTTCTTAAATTCCTTATGCAGAATATTGTTGATGATTTCAACAAGGCGGTTGAGCTTGTAAAGGCTTTCCCTGCAGAAGAGAAGGACAGCTGCAAGGCGGCTCTCAAAAAGGTAGCAGAAGCAATCAAAACAGCGGGGGACAACTTATGAAAACCACAAAAATATCATCACTCATAAAGAAACACAGATATCTTGCAATACACACAAGCGGCAATGAGCAGTGGATAAGCGACGGAGTGGCCGCTTATCCTGTTCAAGGAATGCCTGTAATGTCAGACAGTCAGATGCTTAAGCACCTTGACCTACAGCCGAAGGATAAGGTTGAGGTAATTAACTGGGAAGCGGATAAGATTGAAACAAAGGATTATATTGCAGAAGAAACCGCTATTGAAGAATTCGGCCCGTCCTTACTTATAAACGGCGAGGAATACGCGTCTTTATATACTGAAATCGGCCTGCTGCTGATTAACGAAAAATATCTTGTTCCTGTCCACACGGATACCAGCGACGGTGCACTGTCATTCTGGCTTCGTCACAACAATGGATACCCCTTGATTGCGGTAAAGAAAGGACTGTTCCTGCTGGCCCTCATTCATCCCCTGAAGACGTGGGGAAGTTATGACACTCTTGAAAATACGTACAACAAACTTCTGCGAGAGCTTCAGAAGGTAAACAGAAGAATGAGCGAAGAGGAGTGATACAATGCCTAAGTACATAAGCCTTGAAGCGGCAATGGATCTGCTACAGAAAGAAAAAGACTGGGACCGTTCACGTGCTTATGATGTGCATGAGTGCGATATTATATCTCATACCTTCGGTCACGCCAAGCAGATTATAGGTGAATTGCCTACTATCGAATACCCACCCTGCAACATAGGCGATACGATTTACACTGCTTTTCTTGACAAGGTTATGCAGTATACGGTCAACGAGATAAAAATCTCAACAAGTGACACTTACATCGGCGTTATCGGCGATTTCGAGAAGGAATTCAGATTCAGCGTTGAAAATCTCGGAATAACATTCTTCCTTACATACGAGGAAGCGGAAAAAGACATAAAGGAGAACAAAAATAATGAATGATTTTACAGTATCTATAATTATCTTTGCGGCTTGCGTTTTATTTCTTTTGATATTCAAGTGGAACTGCAGAAGTGAAAAACGTGATATGAAGTGGCACCACGATATGCTCATCGGCTTCAAGGAAGATAAAATCAAGGAGCAGAATGAGAAAATCGCAAGCCTTCAGGCTCAGATTGAAGTCAAAGACACGATTATAGCTGAGCTTTCCAAGATGAACAACCTCACCACAGACAAGCTTTGGGAGATGAACGGTGTGTTACTTAATAAGGCTACGGAGCGGAAATGTAAGGAGGTTAAATGAAGAAAATGACAGCAATCGGATATACAATAGCTACTTTGATAAGCTTTTTTATCGGCTTTTATATTGCTGCATATCTCGCAGTAGATAAATATAAAGCTGAAAAAACAGACCTGCAAGCGGCAATCGACAATGAGAAGCACGAAAGTTTGCAGCTTGAAAAACAGGTTGCGGACCTGACGGAAGAAAAAGCGGAGCTACACGGGGAAATTTCCCGTCTGGAAGCTTCTCAGGCTGAGCTCGAAAACAACAATAAAAAGCTCTCTGCGGTTATCTCGCGTTTTCGTGAGAACCCCAACTGGTGGAAAGAGCGGATTCCGCCCGGGAACACAAACTGGTACGCCTTAGAGCCCTACACATCTATTGACAACGAGCATTCCTCTCAGTATGCCCTTCAGCAGATGTGCACAACGGACATTTCAACGGGCATCAGATTATATGAAGATAGCGAGGGGGAAGTTTACTACTGCGCCGCACTTGGTTCAGCCTACGGCAGAGATATAGGCGATGCGTGGGAGGTTACACTTGACAACGGCGAATCCTTCCGCATCGTTTACGCCGATTACAAGGACGACGGAAAGACGGAGTTTTTCGGACACCCCTGCAGAAATGCCCGTGAACAGCCCTGCACCAACGTTATTGAATTTATCGTGGAATGGGAAAAGCTCCCATCAGAGGTGAGAGAAAGGGGCTCAATGAGTGAGCGTGAATGGTGCAATGGTAATATAATCGAAATGAAATATCTTGGGAGGGTGTGGGAACCGTGGAAGTAAAAAAATTTAATAGCGTAAAAGAATTGCTTGGCAAACGATATAAAGTTAATCGCGGTGGCTTTTTTGAAGTTTTAGGAAAGGTGTTCCATGTAACAAGAAACAATCTAAGAGAAGATAGTCCATATGATATAGGCTATAGTGATAGATTGATTATAAATGGGAAAGATGTGAGAGTTAGCTTTAATATTTATCTCGAGCCAATGACAAATTCGTGGCAATTAAAAGATTGTTCGAGAACAAATAAAAATATCAGAGAATCAGAGGAGTATTGCAAATTAAAATCGTATGTATTTGCCCAGTTTATTCTGTGGTGCATTGAAGACACCCCCGAATTGCTGAAAGGCGGTGCGGTGAAATGACAAACTTTGAAATATCCCTTGATAGATTAAAAGAAGTTGAACCACAAGACAACTGGACAGAAACTGGACGCATTATAAAACTATTAAGGCAGCTTTGGAAAAGCAGATACCGAAAAAATATGAGGTGTGGAACGGACAATGTTCTTGCCCAAATTGTAATGTAATGTTTGGCAATTATGACGTCTTAAAACTATTAAAGTCGTGGAAAATGGATTACTGTAAGTTTTGCGGGCAGGCTCTTGATTGGAGTGATGAAAGTAAATGATAGAAATTCTTGAATTTATGTTCCGTGATTTCTGGACTTGGCTTGGTTCTTTCTTAATGCTTTGTGTAATAGCTTCTATGCCGTGCAGTTTTGTAAAGATTGTTACCAATAAAACCGAAAATAAGGAGGACAAATCATGACCTATAACCAGGAAGCGGCAATGCGCTCACTCAGAGGAGCACAGAACAGGAAAGAGGGGGAAGTCTTTGAAGAACTTATCGAAAAGGCTTGCTCCGTATACAAGGACAGACATATAGCCAACATTGAAAAGACACCTGAGCCGATGAAGATATTAAGACCAATGGGAGAAGGCAAGTTCCTTTCTTGCTTCACAAAATCAGCCCAGCCTGATTTCAAGGGCACACTTTGCGGCGGACAGGCTATCTGCTTTGATGCAAAAGCCACCAGTACGGGAAAAATCCCCGTATCAGCCCTTACACAGGAGCAGGTTGACAGCCTTAAAGAGCATGATGTTTTAAACGCTGCCACCGGGGTGCTGCTCTGTTTCAGTTTCCGCACCTTTGCTTTCGTTCCTTTTATAGTTTTCATGAAAGCCAAAGAACTGAACGGGCATAAACACTGGACGGAGCAGGATGCAGAGCCTTACAGGGTATACCTGAATAACGGGTATCTGGATTTTCTGAGCAAATTCACATGTTTTAAGGAGTATTGATGTATAACAAAGCAATTTTAATGGGTCGCATCTGTAACGACCTTGAATTAAAGACAACGCCAAGCGGCGCCGCCGTTCTATCCTTCCGCATAGCGGTTGAAAGAGGCTATCAGGTCAAGGGAGAAGAACGCAAAGCGGATTTCTTCAATATCGTAGCGTGGAGAAATAACGCTGATTTTATCTCCCGATTCTTCAGCAAGGGCAGAATGATACTTGTTGAAGGCGAGCTTCAGACAAGGCAGTACACCGACAAGAACGGCTCAACACAGACGGTTGTAGAGCTTATAGTTGACAGTGCCAGGTTTACAGGGGAAAGTAATAAGAATTCCACAAGCGGCAATGTTCCGCCGCCTCCTGAACCTCCGCAGTACGCAAACAAGCCACAGAAAGTTCCGCCGCCCAAACAGCCGCATGAGTATACCGCCGCAGATTTCGTGGCAACGCCGACGGATGATGATTATCCGTTTTAAAAAAACGAAAGAGAGGAACAAAAGAATGACCGCAAAGGAATATCTCAACCAGTACAGAATATTAGACGAGTATATTAATTGCAAGCTTGGGCAGGTTGCGGAGCTCAGAGCAATGGCAGAAAAAACATCGCCGTCGTCTGGAAGCGGTAATTCGGGCACGTCGGATAGAATCGGGAAAACTGTCGCAAAAATCGTTGACCTTGAAAAAGAAATAAATGATAAAATAGACGAGCTCCTGAAGTTCCGCAATGAAATTCAATTTCAGATAGCGGCAATAGGTGACCCAGTGTATAAACTTATACTTGAAGAACGCTACATAAACGGATATTCTTTCGAGAGAATATCAAGGCATCTTAATTATTCTCGTGTTCATGTGTGCAGATTGCACGGAAAGGCGCTTCTTCTGATAAATCCGCCTGATGAATAAAAGATGTTACAAAATGTTACATCAATGTTATTGAATGTTACATATAAAATGTGATATAGTTATAATCAGAAAAGAGGCGGTCAAACAGTCCTCCTTTTGGTTCATCGGTATCACACCCGCCGCGAGGCGGGGAATGGCAGGATAGAGCAGTGGAAGCTCGTCAGGTTCATACCCTGAAGGCCGTAGGTTCGAGTCCTACTCCTGCAACCAGCGAATTGCTGACCTGAGTCAGTAAGCGCATTACGCGGATTTCCCTACCTTTCTTGGAATTTCCGAATCCCGTCATAAGGCGGGATATGTGCGAAAGCAGCGCAGGAACTGTAATCGTACTTTATGAGTGTTGCTATGATTTTAGCAAGCCAAAAAACAGCCCGTCTGTCTGTCAACATTTCGGGCTGTCTGTCTGCACAGGCTCAGCAGGGCACGACCTGCGACTGTGCTCCATTGTTCCCATTGGATAAATCTCCTTTCGTTATTGAATCATTAACACAACCCCCCCGAATGCCAGCTCGGGGGTTTTGTGTTTGTATAGGGTGGTGAGGTATTTTGTGGGTAAGACTAAACTTACACCAAAACAGGAAAGGTTCTGCGAGGAATACCTCGTTGACCTTAACGCAACTCAGGCGGCTATAAGGGCAGGATATTCTGAAAAAACTGCTGATAGAATAGCAAATCAAAACTTGAGAAAACTTGAGGTTTGTAAGAGAATTGAAAAACTCAGAAAAAAGCAATCTGAACGCACCGAAATAACCGCTGACAGAGTACTTGCAGAGTTAGCGGCAATCGCCTTTGCAGACCGCACAAAGATTTCAAATATTCGCGAAAACGGCGAAATTGCTTTTACTCCCACGGATAACCTTTCGACAGACGTAAAAAAGACAATTTCAGGCATTGAGTGCGGTAAATACGGAATCAAGGTTTCAACTTGTGATAAAGTCAAGGCTCTTGAGCTCCTCGGCAAACATTTAGGCCTATTTGATAAGAAACAGGATGAAGATGAACAAATCGCCGACGACGGCTTTATAGACGCACTCAACGGAACAGCGTCGGAGGACTGGGCGGATGAAGAGTAAATCTTATTTCAAATTTCAGCCTTTTTCTCTGAAACAGCGTAAAGTCCTGAACTGGTGGTGTGACAGCTCGCCTGTCCGTGACAAGGACGGCATTATTGCTGATGGCGCAATCCGTTCGGGAAAAACCGTTTCAATGTCCCTTTCCTTTGTGTTATGGGCAATGAGCTGTTTCGGCGGAAATAATTTCGCAATGTGCGGCAAGACAATCGGGAGCTTCCGCCGTAATGTTCTTTTCTGGCTTAAGCTGATGCTTAAATCACGAGGGTATACAGTTGAAGATAAACGCTCCGATAATCTGATGGTTGTCCGCAGAAACGATAAAGAGAATTACTTTTATGTATTCGGCGGTAAGGATGAGCGCTCACAGGACCTGATTCAGGGCATCACACTTGCAGGCCTCTTTTGCGATGAAGTTGCTCTGATGCCTGAATCCTTTGTTAATCAGGCGGTTGCTCGTTGTTCCGTTGATGGGTCAAAGTTCTGGTTCAACTGTAACCCTGACAACCCGAAGCACTGGTTCAAGGTCAACTGGATAGATAAGACAAAAGAAAAGAATCTTATATACCTTCATTTCACAATGGATGATAACCTGTCCCTTGCTGAAAAGATAAAAGAGCGTTACAGCAGCAGTTTTGTAGGCGTATTCTTCAAGCGTTACATACTCGGTCTCTGGGTAGCTGCTGAGGGTGTTATATACAACCTTTTTGCGGATAATTCAGAAAAGTTTATGCTTGATAAGGCTCCTGACGATATTCTGTTCTGCACTATGGGAATGGACTTCGGCGGCAACGGCTCGGCTCACGCTATTATCCTTACAGGCTTCAGCAAGAGCCTGCAGAAGATTGTTATTCTTGACGAATATTACAAGAAAAAGATAATGTCGCCCACAGAGCTTGAAAATGAAGTGTGCGACTTTATCCGTAAAGTGCAGTATAATTACCCTGTGCATGACATTTACTGCGATAGCGCCGAACAGGTACTTATTCAGGGTATAAGACAGGCTGTAATCCGAGAAAAACTCGGTGTGAACGTGCATAATGCCCGCAAATCTGAAATCCTTGGCCGTATACGCTTTACGAATATGATTATGTCGCAGCACAGGTTTTATGTCATGCGGCACTGTGAGCATGTAATTGAAGCTTTTCAGGCGGCAGTGTGGGACAGTAAGAAGCTTGAAGATACCCGTCTGGATGACGGCACAACGAACATAGACAGCCTTGACGCTTTTGAATACAGTGTTGAGAAATATATGAACAAGATTATTAAGACAGGAGCGATGAAATAAATGCCCGGTATTGCAGATAATGTAGCAAAAATATATCCTGCTATTTCCTCAACTAAAACTGCAGAGTATTATTCTTATATATCAAACTGGAAGGACATATACAGCGGTTCGCCTCCCTGGGCAACGGTGAAATGCAAGAAGACAAAGGATTCAGCAGAACGCCGCAGGCACCTTATGGGTACAGCAAAATTTCTTTGCGATAAGTTTGCTAATCTTATATTTGCGGAGCAGTGTGATATTCAGGTTACTGTTCCTGAATATAAGGATTTTCTCGATAAAGTTCTTAATCGCACAGGATTCTGGCGCCATCTGCCTAAGCTGATTTCATCTGCTTTCGCATTAGGCGGTTTTGCCCTTAAGGTATACGCTGATAACGGTAAAATAATGATTGACTTCGTAGAAGCAGATGACTTTTACCCCGGAAAATGGATTGATGACACAATCACATCCGCTGTATTTCAGACAAGAATAACAAAGGGGAGCGATTATTATACGCTTCTGGAATGGCAGGAAGTAGGCAGGACCGTTCACAAGCTTTATAAAAGCAACACGGAGGATTCTCTCGGTACCGAATGTCCTGTATCTGAAGTGTTTGATAATCTTGAGGAAAGCACGATATACACGGGAATAAACGTCCCTATGTTTGCGTATTTCTGCCCTTCCATAAGCAATAACATTCTTAACGCTAAAATTCCTCTCGGTATTTCTGTGTTTGCAAATGCGGAAGACACTCTGAGAGAAATAGACATTGTATTTGACAGCTTTGGCAGGGAGTTCGTGCTTGGCAGTAAGAGAATTATCGTTCCTGCTGATGCAATGCAGCCTGTTATTGATATTGAAACAGGTAAAAGAGAATTTTACTACGACACGGATGATGAAGTGTTTGTGGCGTTGAACACAGAAGACGTGGAAAACCTCAAAATCACCGATAACAGCGCAAATCTCAGAGTACAGGAACACGTAACAGCAATTAATTCGCTGTTGAATATTCTTTGTATTCAGACTGGACTTTCTCCGGGAGCTATTTCCTTTGATATGGTGCATGGCCTTAAGACGGCTACAGAGGTAATCTCTGAAAACAATGAAACCGCAAACACCATAAAAAGCGATAAGAATCAGCTCAATGAAACTCTTGAAACGACTTTCCACGCTATTCTTAATCTTGCCTTTGCTCTTCATATTCTCGAAAAAAAGCCTTATGAAATCACAATCAGCTGGAATGATAACGTAATTATCGACGACAATACCATGATTGACAACACGATTAAGATTTACAATGCAGGACTCCTCGACCTTGTCAATGCAATAATGCGTGTCAACAAATGCGATGAAGAAACCGCAAAAACCATTGCGGAAAAGATAAAGGCTGAACAGTCTATGGGCAATGCTGATTTCTTCGGCGATAATCAGAAAACAGAGGAATAATATTCTATGGACGCTCTTGAACAGCTCAATCTTGCAGCTCCCATCGTTGATATTTATCTCGAAGTTGAATCGGCGATAATCAATCACATTGCCCGTCAGCTTACGGCGAATCCTGATACGATGATAAACGCCACTTCTGAATGGCGCATTCTGATGCTTGCACGCATGGGACGGCTCAACAAGGACACCGCAAGGATTATATCAAGCAAGGTTAAAAAAGTGCCTGATAAAGTCCAGAACGTTGTAAATAACGCTATTGATAATATCCTGACTGAATACGGCCTTGAAATGACGGATAAGCTTTCCGGTAATATATTCAAGGCGCTTGAAAACTATGACAGACAGGCGGTAAAGGATAAATACAATCAGGTCAATACCGTGATGCAGTATAAGGCAAAGCAGATTTACCGGAATAGTGTAAACGCTGTTGCTGACCGCTTTGACCGCATGATGCAGGAAAAGCTTGAAAACTCTCAGGAATATCTTGATGTGCTCAATAAACAGGCTCTGGCGGTTACGCTCGGCGAAACTTCCAGAACACAGGCACTCAGGGAAACAATAACCGAAATGTCGGAAAAGGGCATTCCTGCGTTTGTGGATGCATCAGGGCGTGAGTGGTCGCCTGAGGCATATGTGAATATGGATATCCGAAACACGGCTAAAAACGCAGCTCTTGCCGCAGAATTTGCAAGTCTTGACGAACTGGGGCAGGATATCATTCTTGTAAGCGCTCACGCAGGCGCAAGACCACGCTGTTATCCGTTCCAGGGTAAGTTTTACAGTCGTTCTGGAAAAAGCGGCACTATAAAAGATGCAAGAGGCAGAGAATATAAATTCGAGCCTTTTGATAAAACCTCTTTTGGTGAAGCTGCAGGGCTTTTCGGTATAAACTGCGGTCACCGTATGCGTGGCGTGTCTGATGGAACGTTTATAAACCGTGAAGAGCATTATTCCGAAAAGGAAAATTCCGAGGAATATGAAAAGGTTTGCAAGCAGCGGCAAATGGAACGCAAAATCCGCGCGGATAAACGCACACAGGAGGCTTTAGAAGCTGCAGGCGATACAGAAGGTGCTAAGGCTGTAAAGAAGCGTATAGCGGCGGAAAACAAGGCTCTGCGTGCATACTGCGATAAAGAGGGGCTTACATACCGACAGGACAGGACGCAGATTTATGGATATGCCGACCCTAAGAGGAAGAAAAAGCCTGTAAATTTCGCTGAAACTGTTGACAAATCGGGTGAAAGTGGTATAATAAAAGCAGGTCATAATCTTGCTGAAAAGCGTAGATTTAACTTTGAGGATTATCCTATTGCTGATAACCCTGAAAGTGTGCGTCAAGCTCAGAATTATGCGTCTGAAAATCTCGGTATAAATAATATCAGAGGATTTGAAAAGCTAACTGACGGTGATACAGCGTTACAGATATTCCAGAGGCTTAAAACTCTTAAATTAGAGTATAAAAAAAGTTACTCAAGCGTTTCTGTGCTTGATTATGGTGATGAACGTACTATTGCTGAAACGGTTATAAACGAATTGAGATTAAACAGCAGATTTATGAATAGTCCTGCTGCTGTAAAAGCTATTCTTGATGAATGGGCGGAAACAGGATTTATTCCTAAAGGTTGCAACAATATTGATTATGTGGCAAATCACGAATTCTTCCATTTGTTGACGCAAGACTTTATTGATGAACCACATTCAAAAATTATTCGTGAAATAATTAGAGCAAAAGTTCCAGCTGTTTCAGCAAACTCAGAAATAGATGCTCACGAATATGTTGCAGATTTATTAAATGCTGTGACATTAACCAAATCACAGCAAAAACTTAAGCAAAAAATATTAGACATAGTCAGAAAGGGTGAAGGATAATGTTATCTGAATGCAAGTGTGTTATGTGCGAACATTGGTTATTTGATTTTTCTTTTAAACATAAATGCAAAGCCTATCCTGACGGTATACCTGACGAGGTTTTCAATGACAATTCTGATGACAAGAATTGTAAATCTGATGTTTGCAATTTTGAATACAAAAAAGTAAAAGACTAACCGCTTACCCACGTAGGCGGTTTTCTTATGTCATACAGTCAACTACCGGTCAAGTAAACTCTCAAATTAAATAATTAAGCACTCGGAAACGGGTGCTTTTCTTATATCCGCAGGTGTAACGGTTGCACAACGGTCTTTGACACCGTTAGAAAGAGTTCAACTCTCTGGTGGATAACCAGTAAATTTAATAAATCGGCACTCTTAACAGGGTGCTATTTTTATGCCCAAAAAAGGGGGATGAGAATATGAATGTTGTAAAACACAAAGAAGCACCTCGAATTACGTTAAAAAAAGACGGCTCAGTTTTATACAATGGAGTTAATATCGGAGAAAATGTCACAGAAATAAAGGCGGATATTACTTCTGGTTTAACAACTGTAAATATAACCTTCCATAGCGTAATATTTGAATCGGAGGGTGTGGCAACAGCAATAAAACTGGATACAGTTCCCTTACAACGTGCATAAACACACGAAAAACGCACGATAACACACGCGTATGTTTTTTTGAAAGGATAACATTATGGATATAGGCGGAACCAGTTTATTCTAACTGTATTTATAAAAAATCATTGAAAAATTGAAAATACACTTATAATTTTGAGCGTAATTTTTAAAATATGCTCGATTTTATGAGGGAAAATCTCAAAATCGTGCATTTTTGAGTGTGTAATTTAATAATCTCAGCGTTTTGCAGGCGACTGCAAGGCGCTGTTTTTATATCAAATACCCTGCCTGAGGTTCAGATGGCAGTCTTTTTAACCGCCGACAATGCGGTATATAAGCTATGTAGAAAGGACTTATTATGAAGAATGTAATTGAAATCCTCAAAGAAATCGGTGTAGAGGTACCCGAAGATAAGCATGCTGAACTTAACAAGCAGATTTCCGAGAATTACAAAACTGTAGCTGAGTTCGGTAAGACAAAGGAAAAGCTTGAGGCGGAGCGTGACAACTACAAGGGGCAGCTCGAAACGGCTCAGAACGCCCTCAAGGAATTCGAGGGTATCGACATTAACGAGCTCAATGGGAAGGTGACAGCTCTCACCAATGAGCTTGCTGTGCAGCAGACTAATTACGAGAACAGAATTGCCGATATGGAGTTTTCGGGTGTGCTTGACATGGCTATTGCAGGTTCGGGCGCACGAAATGCCAAAACAGTAAAAGCGCTTCTCGATATTGATGCTCTCAAGCAGAGCAAAAACCGTTCCGAGGATATCAAGGCGGCACTTGAAATGATAAAAAAGGAAAATGATTATCTTTTCGAGGGTGCGCCGAACATTACAACGTCCGTCCCGTCAGGCGACGGCGGCAGCAAGAAAATGTCGCTTACAGAGGCTATGGCATACAAAAACGCACACCCTGAAGCAGACATTACATCATTAATTTAACAGGAGGTAAAACATCATGGGTGTATTTGATGGTAAGAATTTTAACAGTGAGGTTTTCGCCGCTTACGTGGACAAGACCCCGAATCTTAACAGAAACGAGCTCATTAAGAGTAAGGCAATCAGACGCAGACAGGACATTGCTCAGATGTTCAAGGACCAGGTAGGCGGCAACTACGCAGTCGTGCCTATTTACGGAAGAATCGGCGGCGAAGCTCAGAACTATAATGGCAGCACTGATATCAGGGCTACTACAACCAAGACCTATTTACAGGGCCGTATTGTTGCAGGTCGTGCAAATGCGTGGGTTGAAAATGATTTCAGCTATGACATCACAGGCGGAGTTGATTTCCTTGCACAGGTGGCAACACAGATCGGCGAATACTGGGACAACGTAGACCAGGCAATGCTTTTATCTATCCTTAAGGGCGTATTCTCCATGACAGGCACTGAAAACCTTAAGTTTGTAAATGGTCACACATACGACATTTCTGAGGCAGAAGGCGAAGCAGCTAAGTTTGACGCTACAACACTCAACACAGGCATGCAGAGAGCGCTTGGCGATAATAAGGCGAAGTTCTCCCTTGCTGTAATGCATTCAGCTGTTTCCACAAACCTTGAAAATCTCAAGCTTCTTTCCTATATGAAGTACACGGATTCTCAGGGTATCGAAAGAAATCTTTCTATTGGTACATTAAACGGCAGAGCTGTCCTTGTTGATGATTCCGTTCCCCATGAAACAGTAGAAGCAACAGAAGGTACAGAGGAATACACAAAGTATACCACATATGTGCTCGGCGACGGCGCTATTGAGTATACAGACTGCGGCGTAAAGGTTCCCTACGAAACAGGCAGAAATCCTTCCGTAAATGGCGGTCAGGACACTCTTTACAGCAGACAGCGTAAGATTTATGCTCCTCATGGCATTTCCTGGACTGACAGCAGCATTGTTTCTCCTACAAACGCACAGTTCGAAACAGGCTCTAAGTGGTCAATCGCAAACAGTCAGGAAAGCACAAAGGAATATTATCCCCACAAGGCTATTCCTATTGCAAGAATTATTTCAAGAGGTTAATCATGACTCTTCCTGAATTTTACCTGAAAGAATGGGGCGGAAATTTCAACGGCGATGCCGATGCGCTTAATCTCTGCATATCCAGAGCTGTTGATATTATCAACAATGCGATATATCTTACAAGTCTCACCGTTGAAACAATGCCTGAAAGAATCATTACGCCTGTTTATAAGGCAGTATGCGCACAGGTGGACTACATCGAATATAACGGCGGTGTAGCGGCAATGAATGATAACGGCGATATGGCGAATGTATCTCTCGGTAAATTCAGTTACTCAGGAGGGACGCAGGGCGGTGGCTCTGCGAAATCCTCCTATGAGTTGTGCGAACAGGCGGCTTCCTATCTTCGCCCGATAGGTTTGTTATACAGAGGAGCAAGAACGATATGAGACCTATTCCCAAGCCTCTTCTCATTCACGAGGCAAGAGCGATAAAGCTGGAAACCAGTGATATGTGGAACAGCAAGCAGGAAACGTTCAAGGGCAAGCTTACAAACGTAAGAATCGAGCCGTATTCCGAATTAACTGTTACCAAAGATAACAGGCAGGTCAAGGTTTCTGCGGTCTTGTTCTTCGATTGCGTTATAAGCAAGCCCAGCGGCTTTGATTTCTCCGACGTTGACGTTATTGAAGCTTTCGGCAACCGATACGAAATAATTGCAGTCGATAAGCTGTACGACGAAAAGAAACTGCATCACTATGAGGTGAGCTTATGTCTGTAACGGTGTCAATTGACACTAACGCTGTAGCCGCAAGGATAAGAGCGGCAAGCGTTGAAGCACTGAAAACTGTGAAAGGTCAGATTCTGACCGATTGCAATAAATTTATCCCTTATGACCAGGGATTGCTTCGTGACAGCTCCGAAACTCACAGTCATGTTATGGAGTATTTCGGAGAAGCGGAGCTCCGCCTTATATGGGCAACACCTTATGCCAGATACCTGTATTACGGTCTTCTTATGGTAGACAGTAAGACAGGCTCATCGTGGGCGAGAGAGGGCGATAAAAAGGTGCTTACAAGCAAGCCACTTAAGTACTCAAAGACTGCAGCTTCCAAGCTCTGGTGCGAAAAGGCACGCGCTGAATACGGCGAGGATTGGCGGCTCATTTATCAAAATGCACTGAAGGAGAGATTATGAACACTATAACTACCCCTCAGAGTGCCGCCTTAAGTCTTATTATAGACAAGCTTAAATCTGAGATTGATAGCGATATAATTATTGCTCCGCTTCCTGAAGAAGGCGGTATAACCGTAGAAATCAGCAGTGCGGAAAATAAAGGGCGGTATCTTAATAACGAGCACGGAAAGGAATCACTGACCGTGCTTTTTTTATGCAAAAATACAAGTCAGAGCTACGCATACAACGTTCTGTGTGCTATCGGGAATTCACTCAACGCATTGAAGCCTATAGAGGGGGACAATGTAACCATTTCCGGAGCAGAAGTCAGGAACGGAGCCGGACTTGTAGGCAATGACGGCGGCTTCTATGTTTACAGTATGATAGCCGCTGTAAATATTATTTTTTAGGAGGTATAAAACACGATGGCAACAGGATTAACAAACCTTGAGCGTATTCAGGGCGTTGAAATGAACAATCAGGTTTCAATCGAAATCAACACAACACCCGGTTCTGAAACGCCTACATATGCCAGCCTTGCAGATATGTTCAAGAGTTACAACTTTAACCTCAATGAACAGATTTATGAGGCGATGTATCTTGCCGACAGAGGTTACGGCAGCTCCAACGTTACAGGCTTAAAGCCTGTGCTTACTCTTACAGGTGACTATAACCCCAATGACCCCGCTTGTAAGTATCTGAATGAAGCTCAGTGGAAAATCGGCGGCGGCAGAGTTACCGATATCAAGCTTACCAGAGGCGGTCAGATTATCACCTGCTCCGTGACAATGACAGGTATCGGCATTGTCGGCGGTGAATCCGCAGCGCCTAACGGCGTAAACTTAACGCTTACATTCAACGGCAAGCCTGAGGTATCAACAGCGCCTACTGTAGAAGACTGATAACGCAAAGGGGGCTTTTTGCCCCCTTTTTAATTGAGAAAGGAAAAACATATGGCATATCAGATTAAAAAAACACGGAAAATAAACGAAGAGCTCGAGCTTCTTAATGATAACGGCGAAGTAGAAAAAACACTTTTAATCTGCCTTGATGTTGATGCAATTGCTCCCATGTTCAGAAAGAAGCAGGTGGCGCTTATCAACGCTCAGAAGGAATTGAAAAACATTCAGAAAATGGGTGTGCAGGCTGATTTTGATGCAGCGTACGAACTTTATGGCCGTGCGGTTGTTGATATTTTTGAACTTACGCTGGGTGTGCAGAACACCACTGAAATCCTTGAATATTTTGAAAACAATTATATCGAGATGTGCACACAGGTTGTTCCTTTTATCTCTGAGGTTGTTGTGCCTTCAATTGAAATCTCGATAAATGAGAAAAAGAAGCAGATGAAGAATCTGCACAAGAAAAAGAGATGGTAAATCAGACATTAAGTTCACCGCTTCCCGACATTATATCGGTAGGCGGAAGGAATTATAAAATAAATCTTGCTTTTAACAGAGTGCTCAATGTGCTTGACTTGTTAAAAGACGATAACTGGGAGATTTCGGAAGCTTATGATATTGTTTTTGACTGGCTTCTGGAAAATCCGAATCGCAAAGCAGGTATTTCAGAACGAGTGGCGGTTGTTGAAGCTATCTTCAATCAATTTTTACTATCGGAAGATAAGAAAAATGATAAATCATCGCCTGTTTTAAGCTTTACACAGGATGCAAAGTACATATATGCCGCCTTTCGTGAAGCTTACAATATAAATCTCTTTGCAGAGCAGGACAAGCTTCAGTGGTGGGAGTTTACGTCTCTTCTGAGCTCCTTGCCCTCTGAAACAAGACTGGCTCAGATTATAAACATACGTTCACAGAAAATACCTGTTCCGAACGGCAAAAATGCCGCAGAAATAGACCGTATATGTAAGCTTAAGGCTCAGTATGCGATTCGTGAAAACACCCCTTATTCCAATTCACAGCAAGGATTAAGCGATATATTTGACGCGCTTAAGAAGCAAGCAACAGGAAAGAGGTGATTTAATTGTCTGACGGAAGAGTTGAGTATGAAGTCAGAGCGGATACCAGTCATCTTGAATCTGACCTGAACAAAGCTGAAAAGCTTGTAAAGGATTCGGTAAATGCAACAGAGAAAAATGTTGACAAAATCGGAGATTCTGCGGAAAAGTCACATAAAAAAGCGGCAGACGCAACTAAAAAAGCGGCGGAAGAAACCGAAAAATACCGCAAAGAAACAGACGAAAGCTCCGAAGCTCAGGAGGAACACAGCAAAAAGACCGACGAAAACACCGAAAGCCAGAAAAAGTATACCAAGGCGATGGAAGATGCAGCAGGGAAAACCGCTGCTGTCGGTACAGCGTTAAAGGCTACTGGTGCAGTTTTTGCCGCAATCGGCTCTGCCGCTATAGCAGTCGGCACAGCGGCAATTTCAGGTGCTGACAGTCTTGACAAAGCCACAAATCAGCTGACGGCTTCTCTTGGCCTTGCTTCTGACGAAGCTGAACGTTACGAAGAGACAATAAAGTCTATATACGCAAACAACTATGGAGAAAGCTTTGAGGATATCGCAAACAACGTTGCACTTGTAAAGCAGCAGATGTCTGATATCTCCGATGCGGAACTTCAGAAAGCGGTTGAAAGCGGTTATTTACTTAGCGACGTTTACGGCATTGACTTTCAGGAAAGCCTCAGGGGTGCAAATTCCCTCGTTAATCAATTCGGCATATCTGCTACTGACGCCTATAATCTTATAGCTCAGGGCGCAGAAAAAGGGCTTAATCAGAACGCCGACCTTGCAGACCAGATAGCCGAGTATGCTACATATTACAAGAATTTAGGCTTTACAGCCGAACAGGCTTTTAATATGATGGCTGCAGGCGCAGAAAACGGCGTTTACCAGATTGACAAAATTAACGATGCGGTAAAAGAATTCTCAATTCGTGCAATTGACGGTTCAGACAGCACGGCGGCAGGATTTGAAGCGTTAGGACTTGACGCAGATAAGCTTGCACATTCTTTTGCTGAGGGCGGTGAACAATCCGCCGCAGCGTTCCAGATGGTGGTTGACAAATTATCGCAAGTAAGCGATAAAGTCGAACAGGATGCCATAGGCGTTGCGTTATTCGGTACTCAGTGGGAAGATTTGGGAGCAGAGGCAGTTCTTGCACTGGCTGATGTCGGAAATGCGATAGATTCCACACGTGATAAGCTTGGCGAAATGGAAGAGGTTAAGTATTCAAGCCTTTCCGATATGTTTGAAGCTATGAAGCGTTCTGTGGAACTGTTGCTTATTCCTCTCGGCGAACAGCTTATTCCTGTTGTAAGCAAGGTGCTGGAAGCGTTTATGCCTTTAGCGGAAGAGGTTATACCGCAGCTTACAGAAGCTGTACTGCCTCTTATCGAATGCGTTTTAGAGCTTATTTCGCCGCTTGCTGAGCTGGTTTCTGATATACTGCCTTTGGCGATTGATTTAATCCAGCCGATTATTGAAACGCTTGTTGAACTGGCAGAAGAAGTCTTTCCGATACTCAGTGAAATTCTCGAAAAACTTTTACCCCCTATAATTACCATAGTAGAGAGCCTCTTGCCGCCTCTGCTTTCAATAATCACAGCATTGCTTCCTGTTATCGATACAGTTCTTGCGATTCTTGACCCCATTTTAGCGTTAGTCGTTGCGCTTATGGAGCCTATTACTGCACTGCTGAATGCAGGAATTGTGCCTCTTATAAATGTTCTTCTTGAACTGATAAACTTTGCGTTAGCTCCTTTGATGCCTTTGTTGCAATTAATATGCAATATGCTTTCTGCAGACCTTACTTCTGCAATTAATTTTGCAAGTGACATAATTGAATCTTTTACTAAACGTGTCAACAATGCGATAAAAAATATCAAAGACATCTTTGAAGGAATCATTACATTTATTACGGGCGTTTTTGAAGGCAATTGGGAAAAAGCGTGGAGCGGAATCAGTAAGATTTTCTCAGGAATATGGAACGAGATTGCAGCTCATGCAGAGTTTGTAATAAATCTCTTAATTGATATAATCAATGGATTTACTTCAAGCATAAATACTCTGTTCGGTTGGATGGGTGCAAATATCGGCAAACTGGAACACGTTGACTGGACGGCAGACGATGCGGAAGAGCAGGCGAAAAACGCAATAAATGATGTTGACGCCTACAATAACGCTCCGACACCCAGCGGCAAAACAATGGCTGATTATTACGAAGCTCAGGGAAAGGCAAAGCTTGCCGAGCAGGAAGCACAGAAAGAAAAGGAACAGCAGTCAATGCCTGTTTATTCCGGAAATACTGTAAATGGCATTGATTATTCCTATATCCCTAAGCTGGAAACAGACAGCACAAAGACAAAAGCGCAGAAAACGGCAGCTGCGACAAAATCTTCTGCATCTTCTTCCAAAAAGGGAAATGTAATAAGCATTACCTCTTATGTGCCTACTGTGTGGGATGATGAAGAAGAGGTAAACGAAAAGCTTAAAAAGAGCCTTGGCTTTGAAATTATGGGAAACAGCAAAACAGGCAAGATTATCGACAGCATTGAAAGTGCGGCTTCGGTAGAATCGGGAGTTTCGGCGGTGAGCGCCGAAAAGTCCGAAAATGTAACATTATCGGATGTTATTTCTGCTATCAAGTCTCTCGAAAAAGCGGACGAAACAAGAAAAATTTCGCTTGATGTTGATTTGTATGCCCGTGACCTTCTTATAGGCACGATAGCGGTTGCTGACATAAACGACATGACACGCATGGAGGGAAAGTCACCGCTTATTCAGTAGAAAGGATGGGTTAAAATGGCCTTTTCTATAGGTGGTATAAATGTTGAAAAACACATTTTAGCACCGAAAATCACTGATAAATACAGAGCCAGAAGCGTTGAATATTCGCTTAATGGTACGGCTCTGGAAGACCGTCTGGGAGGGACAAAAAAAGAACTTGAAATCTCCTTAGGCGTAACTCCGCAATCGGTATGGGAAAGCTTGAAAAAGGTTTTAACCGAAAAAACCATATCAGTAAGCGGATATGTGGGAGGCTTGGATATAAGCGGAACATATCGTTTGTCAGGCGACGACATCCCTACCCCTATATTGTATATAGATGGCAGCTCGTATGTTTGCGAGCCGCTGTCTTTTACGTTGGAGGAGGTTTGATATGAGAATTTTACCTGCTGCTTATATTAACGCTTCAAAAGAAAAAGTCCGTGACGTTTTTGTGCAGATAAAGCTTAAAGATGCGGAAAGCACAGTGCTGACAATGGACAAACTTTATCCGATAGACATAAAAAGAACAATAACAGACGGAAGCTTCGGTGTCGGTTTTTCTTCTTCGGATAGAATAGCATTTGCAACGGCAACAACCGAAAAAATCGCAAAAAGAACAAGAATAACCCTTTATAATTCTTTCGGCGGAGATTATGAAAGGTTAGGAAGATTTTACTGCGAAGAAAGCGTGCGTAACGGAAATATACTTGAAGTTACAGCTTTTGACGCAATGAACATTTTAAGAGCTCGAACGGTAAAATTTACGGGTATTCCGTCAAAGGAAATACCTGAGCTTGCTTTTCCCTGCAAAATGCAGGATGTTCTTGATTATGTCGTAGCCAAAAACGGTCTTACGTGTAATTTTACGTGTGAAGATTTTACAGTTAGTCAAAAACCGATGAAAAATGAAACCGAGTATTATTCAGATGCTGAGATACTCGGATTTATTGCATCAGCACACGCACGAAATGCAAAATTTGATTATGAAGGAGCGCTTGTTTTTGTCGGCTTCTCTCAGGTCGATGTTGAATTTTCAGCAGATGATGTTATTGATATGACAATTGATGACAGTGAACCGTTTGAGGTTACAGGTATTTTGTTTACTGTCGGCGATGATGCAATTTATATCGACGACGTTCCCGGCTCAGAATACGACGAAGAAGCTGCAGGGGTGATTAAGATTGAAAATCCTCTTGCATCGGTTGAAATCGCTGAATATGTCTGGAATCAGCTTGGCGGTTTAAAATATTATGGTGGTTCTTTGACGGTAAGAGGTTCGGGACTGCTTGAATGCGGAGACGTTATAACCGTAAAAAACCTTAAAGACCCCACAGATGAAACAGAATACCCTTTGTGCATAACAAGTATTTCGTATAGCGTCGATTCAGGCGGTTTTGTTGAAAAAATCTCCTCAGATGTAAGCAAATCCAAGGGGAAATCGTTGTCTTCAGGCACTTCTTCAGGTGGAGGAGGCGGCGGTGCTTATACTGCCGGGCAGGGTCTTTCACTTGTGGGGAATGCTTTTGTTCTTAATGCCGCAGGAGCGGCAAATTTAGGCGGCGTACGACTTGATGTCAACCCTGATGTGCCATCGGATGACACGTCCAACAACAGAACTCTCGGTATTTACAGAGGTCCTGACGTATTCCCCACACTCAGAACTGCTACCAAAAATCAGAAAGGCGGATTTTTCCTTGGTGATGGCTTTGTGCCTGTTCTGGAAGAGGGCCTTAACGACAGCGGCGATACAGTCTACACCAAAACAGGTGCTGTTCAGCTTCGTCTCGGTGATGGTCTTGAGTTTGTTGATGATAATGAAGCTACAACAGACCTGAGGGAAATCAGAGAAAACTATAACGGCGGCAGGAAGGTTGCCGTGAAGGTTGACGGGCAGACAGTGAAGCTGAACGATAACGGACAGCTCTCAGCAGAGGGTTATGCCGAGGGTGCGGCTGTTGCATTCAGAACTGCAAATGAACAGAAGAGCATCAATGTTAAATACGATGATGTAACCATTAAATTAAACGGCGGAGACCTTGCGGTCAATATCGACAACGATACTATTCAGGTAAACGACGACGGTAAGCTTGCTTCCATCGGCGTGACAGTTGAAAACGGTATTGTAATTTCCGAAGCCGACGCATCTTACCTGCTTCACGAGTACGAGGAAGTAAAATATGTAAAGGGCAATAAAATCGGCTACGCAGGACCCGCAAGCAAGATTGTGTGTCAGGGCTATGTTTTTGACAGTGTTACTCCCGATAATTATACGATAGGCGCCGACATCTTATATGGCACTGCACTTGATATAAGGCTTGCGGCTTCAGCATCTGATGTTCCTGCAAGTGCAGACGTACATATAGACGTTGACTATGATGTAAGCTATCCCGACAGAGCAAACTGCTATCTTGTCTGCAGTGCCGTAAATTACCGCAGTGCGGTCGGTTATTATTATGACAGCGTATTCGGTATCTATTTCAAATGGGATTCAATCCATGCACCGAACGATAATTTCCCTTACGGTTATGTCAAGGGCAAAGCAATGATGCCTGGTAAAGCAGCAAAGAATGCGACAAACTTTTACAATGCCGCACAGCTTGCATTTGTGGCTTATTTTCCCTTTGCAACCGAAGCGGAATACAATGCGGCGGTAGGTCTTACTTATGAGCCATTAACCCTGACAGAGGTTCAGGAAACAACAACGGAGGTGTGAAATGGATAGTACAGTCATTGCGGCGATAGTGAGCGCGCTGTGTTCGCTTGTTGGTACATTTGGGGGTATAGTTGTAAGCTCAAAACTCACCACATACCGCATAGAACAGCTTGAAAAAAAGGTGGAAAAACACAACACAGTAATTGAACGCACATATGCACTTGAACGCAGAGCCGATAAAATCGAGGCGGAGCTTCACAATCACGAAGAATTATATTCTGAAAAAATTAAAGTCGCAAACCACAGACTTGACGACCTTGAGAAAGGAGCAAGCTGATGCTGAAAATTGATGATAATAACAATATCGAGATAACGCAGGGTGATAACTTCTCCCTGCCTCTTATCGCTTATAAGGACGAAACACGAACAGAGAAGTATGAGCTTCAGGAAGGTGAGTCTTTTGTCCTGTCTGTCAGAATCCTTGCAGGCGGTGAGCCTGTTATCATGAAGGAAACCAACACACAGGATGATGAACTGGGCTTTTCTTTTGATTTCTCCACTGAGGAAACAGCAAGCCTTACAAGAAGCGAATACGTGTACGATGTAGCACTTATCAACGCTGACGGAACGCTCCGAAACACGTTCCTGGGTGGAGAAGAAGAAAAGCGTGTGCTGAAGGTGGTGTGACGGTGGAAGCTGTTATTAACAAGAAGCCGCTTACAGTGGATGTTGTTGTCGGTAAGACAAAAGACAAGCTCACAGGCGTGATTGCGCAATCAGGTGGCAGCTTCCCAAAGTATGAGGGTGATTATGAGGTCACACCTTCAATGAAAAACGACATCACACTCGAAACCGCAAAGAAACTTATGACAGATAACGTAACGGTAAAGAAGATACCCCGTTATGACGTTTCCAATGAAGCAGGCGGCACAACGGTATATATAGCTACAAAGGAGGTACAGAATGGCTAATAATAAGATTATAGCTGACGGAGAGGTTCTTATTGACCTTACAGGGGATTCAGTAACACCCGAAAAGCTCGCAAACGGAGCGACAGCTCACGACAAGGCAGGTAATCAGATAGTCGGAACAAACACATTTGATGTTGATTCTTCCAAAGCTACAGCAACAGCGGCAGAGGTTCTTGCAGGCAAGACCTTTGCGGCAGGCGGACAGATTCACACAGGTGAGATGCCGAATAATGAAGGTAAAACCTACACAATCACCAACGCAGATGATGTTATAAATATTCCGATAGGCTTCCACGACGGCTCTGGCACGGTATCAATTGCACCCGAGGAACTTGAAAAGCTCAAGAACCCTCAGAACATCAAAAACGGTGTTGTAATCATGGGCCAGCCTGGAGCATTCACAGGCGAAGGAGAAGCAACCGCTCAGGCGAAAGAAGTCACTCCTTCCTTTGAATCTCAGACAGTGCTCCCCGACGAGGGCATTGACTATCTCTCGCAGGTGCTTGTCAAGCCTATTCCTGTAACACGCACAGAGAATGCCGCAGGCGGTGTCACAATAACGATTGGAGGCTGATTGTATGCAGGTTAACGAAGTTGTTGTGAATGGCGTGACGGAATTGTCTCTTGTCAACGATACAGTCTCCGAAGACACCCTGCTTGAAAACGTAACCGCCCACGATGCCAGCGGAAAGCAGATTACAGGGAAAGTTGTGGCTGTTCCTGTCGATTCTGAACTGAACGCCGAGAGCGAAAACGCCATTCAGAACAAGGCTGTTGCGGAGGCATTAAAAAACGTTGATGCAGATACCCTTGATGGGTTTCATGCAATAAGCTTCTTTCGAGAAATCGGACAAATCAACTCAGGCAGTATAAAGGAATATGCCTTAGCTCTTGAGGGTTCGGGAGCAGTATTTGTCAATAAAGGTGCAACAGACACACCTTTTGATAGTTATTGGTTTGTCACTATCAATAAGTGCAACACTAATCATATTCTTATGGATGCCACTCAGATTAGCACAAATAAAAGGTATATAATGACCTATAATGCAGGCACTACATCGTGGTCTGGATGGACTCTTGTTAATCCCATGAGCGAAACTGATAAAACCAAGCTTGACAACACCAACATGGCATACGGCACTTGTGCAACCGCCGCTGCAACAGCTGCAAAGGTTGTCACAATTGTAGGTAACACTAACTGGAAGTTAGCTGTCGGAAGCGAAATCGTGGTTAAGTTTACGAATACAAACACAGCTTCAAACTGTACTCTGAATGTCAATGGCACGGGTGCGAAGCAGATATGGTATAACAACGCCGTGTATACCGCCGCAAGTAGCACAGTAAGTGGCTATGCAAACAGATATATACGATATATGTATGACGGCACATACTGGGTCTGGATGGGGTACAGTTTGGATGCTAACACATGGACAGCAGCAAGTGCATCTGCCAACGGTTATGTATCTACTGGAACCCAGACTTTTGCAGGTGCCAAGACATTTAACGGTGCTATTTATCCTAATGGTGCAACAGCTTACGGTACTCCACAAGCTCGAAAGTTAGCAAGCGGAACGGCAGCGGCAACTACAACAAATTGTCCGTCAGGTGCATGGTACGGCAAACACAGTTAAGGCGGTGAAGCAATGGCAATTTTGGTCAATGAAAACGGAACAATCGTAGAATTAACGAATGTATACGCCAATGAAAGTGGCACAGTTAAGGAGCATGATACTGTATACGCAAACGAAAATGGGGCTTTGAAAGTTATACACGAAAAGAAGATATATCCAACAAGCTTAACATGGACTGCTGACAGCAAGGCTACCATTCACAGCACCGCAAACGACGGATTAACCGTCGAAGCAACGACAGGCGGCTATGTAGCCGTAACAACAAACGGGCAAGCAAATTCAAACAGTACAGAGGAGCTTGCCGAAGTATATAATACAACGGGTATCACGTCAAATGCGTTTTATTTATCTACTGGTGTAACAGTGGGTATGACTGTAAATAGCTATCCTAATGGCTATAGCGGTAGTGGCGGCAGTTTGTTTAAGCTTTGTAAAAGTGATGGAACGGTTGTTGAAAACAACGTAACAACTGAAAGCGGCAATTATTATATAAGAATCGTAAAAACACAGGTAACTATAAGCGGTCAAGGTACGCCGTCGGTATCCGTTTCACACGGTTCTTTAAGATGGAAAGGTACAATTACATTTTCGTAAATTATAAAGGAGTGATTTATTATGTCATTAACAAAATCAACAATTACCTTAGCTGACGGAACGGAATTAAGCACGATTGCTGTTTACCAAAGCAAAACCGATTTTCAATCTGCAAACAGGCAGATTTTAGAAATTCAAATACCAAGCAACGCAACTACATTTGACGAATTAAGAGCGTTATTTGTAAAGGATAATTTAGGCGAAATTATCCTTACTGAAACAACTACTTATGACCCCGAAATTACAGAGGACGGGGAAACCGTAGAGGTAGCACCTACAATCAACAAATATCAACATCTTAACTATTCTCTTGTTAAGGAAATCGCCTTCCGAGAGAGTGAAAGCATGTATGTAGTAACTATTGCGCAAAGAACAGAACTTGAAATCGCACAGGAAGAACAGGGAGCAATTCTCACAGCTCTTTTACAGGGGGTGTAAACAATGAGTGATATTCAAAAGCGGATGACAATGGCATTAGAGTTACGTAAGGCTTTACAGCTTTTCCTTAATACTCTCGACCCCGACACACAGGAGGCAGAAATGATGTCCGTTGCGACCGTCTTTCCTGCTTATGAAATCGGAAAAAAGTACAAGGTAAAGGATGTCTTTTCCTTTGGTGTTAATGGTGTGGAAGACCCTCAGCTGTATCAGGTGTTACAGGAACACACATCTTCCGAAACGTGGCCGCCTGACATTTCGCCCAGCTTATACAAGGCTATCGGCGTGACAGAAGAAGGCTATCCTGAATGGGTACAGCCTGTTGGTACGTCTGACGCCTATAACACAGGCGATATCGTCAGCTACAAGGGTACTCTGTATAAGTCTACTGTTGATGCTAACGTCTGGGAACCTGGTGTATATGGCTGGGAAGTAGTGTTATAAGGAGTGACTTATGGCTTTAATTCAGTTTAATTTTCCGAAACGGAAAAAGAAAAAAGCTGAGTTTACAAAGGTAGTTATCGGCGGCGTTATGGTTCTCTATTTCGCCGCTGCTGTCTTTGGCGGTGTGATAGTGTGGTTTATGCACGATATGCTTGGTGAATGGCTTACGTTTATCGGCGCGCCTACAACTGCCGCACTCGGCTTTTATTGCTGGAAGGCAAAAAACGAAAACATTATAAAACTCGGCGGAAAGCCTGATTTTAAGGAAGGAACCGAAGAAAACGAAACGGAGGTACAAGGCTAATGCAGTTACACGAAGCAATTGCCCTTACGGTGGGCGTAATCATTCTTATCATTATAGTGGCTTATTTAATCATCAATCAGCGGTCGAAGGTTATCGAATGGCTTAAAGGAGCGGTTACAGAAGCGGAAAAGGAACTGGGTGAAAAGACAGGTCAGCTGAAGCTCCGCACGGTTTACGACTGGTTTATTCAGCAGTTTCCAATAATCGCCTCAATCGTGCCGTTCCCTGTGTTCTCAGCGTGGGTAGATATTGCCCTTGATACTATGGATGAATGGCTTGATAAGAATAAGCAGGTTAAAAGCTACGTAAAGGGAGAATGCAATGAAAGAAATAAGTAAACCGAGTCCTAATCACTATAAAGGCAGATACGGCCTTAAGCCTGATATGCTGGTATGTCACCAGACAGGCGGAACATCTGTTGACGATGCCCTGAAATGGTACCTGAACCCTGCGGCACAGTGTTCGCCGAATGATGTCATTGATACAAACGGTGATATTTATCACCTTGTAGATTATGACGATGCGGCCTACTGCAACGGTACGCAGACGACAAAGCCGAATGAAAAGCTGTATTATAAGAATGCGACAAGCAAAATCGTAAAATCTCGCAAGACAAACGCTAACTTTTATACATATAGCATCGAATTTGTGCACAATGCAAAGGGTGACATTACCGAAGCTCAGGTTCAGGCGGCTATATGGCTGTTGAAGAACAGGATTATTCCTCACGCTAAGTCAAAGGGCGTTGATTTCCCTGTAAACAGAGACCATATAATCGGTCACTGTGAAATTGACCCTGTGGGGCGGTCATTCTGTCCCGGGAAGAATTTCCCGTATGATCGTATCATTGCAGGCGTGCTTGCTGAGGATTATGACGTTAAGCCTTGTAAGGCGGTGTATAAGTCTTACGGTGAAGCGGCAATCCGCACAAGTTGTTCAAAGATCAGCGGAAATATTGTCGGAAGATGCAAGAAAAGCACAGACGAGGCAGATGTCTTTTATCTTATCGACGGTACCGTTACCATTGACAAGGATAAATGGCTCAGACACGCTGACGGCTCAGGCTATTCTATGTATAAGGACGGCTTGATTCTGTTCAAAAAGACAGGCAACTACAAGGAATATAAAACTACGACAAGGCTCAACGTAAGAAGTGAGCCTAAGATTGACAAGAAAACAGTTCTGGGTATTCTTGAAAAAGGAGCCCTAATCTATATCACAGGCAAAGCAGAAAACGGCTGGTTTCCTTGCATCTACAAGGGCGGCAGTGCCTATGTATCGGCCGATTATGTGAAGGAGGTTTAATCTTGAACAATAACCACAGCGAACAGTGGGAAATTCTCAGACTTCAGGGCAAAATGTATCAGCGTGAAAAAATAGTGTTATATGCTATTATAATCCTGCTGATTATTGCCCTTGTTCTCAGCAACATTATCTGGGCTTCCCGACATAATTCAGAGACCGCAAGTGCGGAGTCTCCCGAAATCACACAGGCAACAGAAGCGGCTGCTTTGCTCCCTTCCAAGCCTGAATCGCCCAAGAAGAAGGAAAGGGTAATAAGAGATACGGGAGGATAGATATGTGGTTGATTTATCATTTTTGACAAAAAAGGATATTGAAATCCTTGACGAAAAAGCAGGTTTCACCGATGAACAGAGGGTTATTCTTGAGCATCTGCGGAAAAATGACCTTTCTGACGAGGGAATAATGCTTGAACTGCGGCTAAGTCGCAATAAATATTACAAAATCAAAGAAAATTTAATACAGAAAATAATAAGAACGGCGATGCAGAGTTAATCTGCATCTCCTTTTTTATTTTATATATTATGCGGTACAGAGTTGATACTTTGTACCGCCTTTTTTCTTTTATACTGAAATCAGAAAAAGAAAGGCGGTGCTTGATATGAATTATCCCTATGGCGGTTATTATCCGCAGAACAATATGCGCTCTCCTATGCCACAGATACAGCCTGTTGTTGCTCCCCCTGCATATCAGCAGGAACAGGCGGCACAGTTCCGTGTTATCCCGGTTGCAAATCCCGAGGAAGCAACAGCAATTCCGACAGATTTCAGCGGTATTCCGTATCTGATGCCTGACTTTGCGCACGGAGCAATCTACACCAAGACTTTCAACTCAAACACAGGCGCTTCAGTGTTTCTTACCTTCCGCCTTGAAGAGAATTTGCAGGCGAATGCACAACAGCCTGCCCCTGTGCCTTATGACGCAAAGGCGGAGATTGACAAGCTCACGGCGGAACTGGAAGACATTAAAAAGAAATTAGCGGCAATCGAGCCTGAACCTGTGCAGGAGGCGAAAAAGAAATGAACATTATGCAGTTAGCTCAGATGATAAGCAGAGCACCAAATCCCAATCAGGCATTTTTCCAGATGATTTCTCAGCATCCGCAGGGTCAGCAGGTAATTAACCTTATGCGTGGCAAGAGTCCAGAACAATTCAGGGGAGTACTCGAGAACATGGCACGTGAAAGAGGTACTACACTCGAACAAATCATTACAAACATGGGTTTTCGCACTCAAAGATAGGCTTTAACAGCGGTGCACAGCTGTTTGCAATATTAATAATTATGGAGGTATTAACTATGTCAGACGAATTAGCTCTTGGCTATGCAATGGGTCAGGACAGCAACAACTGTTGCAACAACGGCGGCGGTATGTGGGGCGGCGATAACTGGATTCTCGGCCTTGCTGCTCTCGGTCTTGTATTCGGTGGCGGTTTCGGTTTCGGTGGTGGCTTCGGTGGTGGCGGCGCTCTTAACGGCGTTGTAACACGTGCGGAGCTTGCTGACAGCTTCAACTTCAACAACCTTGATTCTGCGGTCAGAGGTGTTCAGCAGGGCTTATGTGACGGCTTCTATGCAATGAACACAGGCATCCTGAACGGCTTTGCAGGCGTGAACAACGCTATCTGTGACTTAGGCTACGCTACACAGCAGGGCTTCAACACAACTAACGTTGCTCTTATGCAGGGCTTCAACGGCGTTCAGGCAGGTCAGGCGGCTCTCGGCTCTCAGCTTGCTAACTGCTGCTGCGATATCCGTGAGCAGATAGGTCAGGTTCGCTACGATATGGCGACTGATACTTGTGCAATTCAGAACACTATTCAGAATACCACAAGAGACATCATCGACAATCAGAACGCAAACACAAGAAGCATTCTCGACTTCCTTGTAAGTGAAAAGCTTGCAAGCAAGGATGCAAGAATCGCAGAGCTCAGCAATCAGCTCTCTCAGAGCCAGCAGAACGGTGTAATCCGTGCAGCTATTGACGCTTCAACAGCTGAAATCTTACGCAGAAGCGGTCACGACTGTCCTTCCGCTGCTTACCTTGTACAGCCTCCCACACCCGTAAACTTCCCTGTGAACGGTTGCGGAACAGTACAGTTCGGTGGCAACGGTTATGGCTGCGGCGGCTGTGGCTGCTGCGCTTAATCAACAAACTTTCCGGCAATAAGCCGTGACTATTCAGGGCGGCTTCGGTCGCCCTTTGATTTTATGGAGGTATAAAATGAAAAATTGCGCCAACTGTTGCAAATTATGCAACAACTTAATTATTTCGCAGGATGTAACCTTTGCGGCAGGCGTGTTGACTATCAATCTTCCTGCCCGTGCTTATAACAATTGCGGCAAATACTGCATTGTAATTGCCCAGGATATCCCTGACACTACAACCATAGGTGCTGAGGTTGTTATCACAAGTGGTACTGTTGCAACGGCTTATCCTCTTGTAGACTACAGCGGCGACCCTGTAACTGCTGAGCAGTTAAGCACAAGAACAAGATATGCAACAAGAGTTTCTACCACTGCAACAAGTGGTTCTTTCAAGCTTCTTTGCAAGCTTCCTAAAGTCAAAAGCAATCGACTTGAAAGTATAGGAGCACCTGAAGCAGCAACAGAAGGAGGTGCAGGCTAATGAATGGACGCACTAAGATGATGCTTGCCCAGACTGCAGCACGCAAAGGCAGAGGCAACGACTACGGCAACCCCAGAGATAACGAAGTCCAGAACAACTACGGCAGGGAAGAAATGCGTGACCGTCCGCACTACGGTGGTTATGAACGCCCTGTGAACGTGATTGTTGAGCCTATGCGTTACGAGGGTGGCTCGATGAACGGCGGCATGGGTATGAATATGCCTGAAAATAACCGTTATACAGGCTACAACGGCGGAAACGGCATGAATTATGGCGGTTACAACAATAACGGCGGTGGAAGTATGGAGTATAGCGGCGGCGAAACTTATAACGCTTATAACGGCCAGTATCCGCCCCCTATGTATGAATACCCTGAAAGTCGTCGCATAGGCTTTGGCGGTAATTCAGAAACAAAAGGTGACCGTTCCGAAATGAACAGCCGCAATATTTTCTTCGGTGGGAGTAACCATCGCAAACATTCTGGTGGAGAAATAACAAAGGAAAAAGCTCAGAAGTGGACTAAGCAGATGAAGAATTCTGACGGCTCAACAGGTGCACACTGGGATTTCGCCCAGACTAAGGCGCTCGGCGAAAAACTGGGAATCAACGTTGACCCTGTAGAGTTCTACGTAGCAGTAAACATGATGTATTCTGATTACTGCGGTGTTGCTAAGAAGTTCGGTCTTGATACAGCTGACTTTTACGGCCACATGGCAAAGGCATTTCTTGAAGACAAGGATGCAGGTCCTGATAAACTGAAAAACTACTTCGAGGAAGTTGTCGGAGCAGAAGAGGACGACGATTAAAAAAAGAAGGGCGGGAGAAATCCCGCCTTTTTTATAGTATTACAGCATATGTCGTGTTGCATCCGTGTTGCATCGTGTTGCATAATCGTGTTATTTTGGGGTATTTTCATAATTTTATGTGTTATGAAGATAACGTTTGAAAAGTAAAGAAAAAGCGATAACAAAGCGTTTTCCGCTTCATTATCGCATTTCCAAAGGGATTTTAAAATGGTCTGAGTGACGGGACTTGAACACACTGCCGAAGGCTTAACCAACGGCGAAATCAACATTCATGTTGCACTCGTGTTGCACGGCTTCTGCGGCGACGGGTTTTTTTATCATTTGTGTAAAATGACAACAGATTTGTGACTCAACATCCTGACGCTTTTTATCCATTGTATGTTGATAGATATTTTTAAGCGTGTGTTCTGTCTGCCATCCTCCGCGAGCAATGATATATTTATCCGGAATGCCCATTGCGTGAAGCTTTGAAGCCTGGTAATGCCTCAGGTCATGAAATCGGAAATGCGGTATTTCAGCTTTTTCAAGCGCTTTTGAAAATTGCTTTGTTATCATGTTGGGATTGAGTCTTGTGACTTTTCCTTTCTTAGGAAGCTTCTTGATAACAAATTCAGGCATTTCAAGCGTTCTGTAGCCTGCATAGGTCTTAGGAGCTTTAGTCACAAGCTCATTGTCTTCATTCATCACAACAGCCTTGCTGACTGTGATATAATTGCCTTTTACGTCCTCAGCGGTCAAAGCGGCAATCTCTGAACGCCTGAGAGAGCCAAAGGCAGCCAGCATTATGGGAATTTCGATATCTTCACCTTCGACAGCGTTCAGAAGCTTGACAATATCCTCGTCAGAAGGAACATAAAGTTCCGTTTTTTTCTTCTGAGGCATCGTCGTTGCCAGCTTGAACGATGGGCGATACACTGCCAGGACTGCAGAAACAAGCCCGTGGAAGTTTTTGACCGATTTTGCCGAATGATTCAGTGCGTAAATGTTGACAGCTCTCTGAATGTCTTCCTGCGTGAGGTCGTTTATACGCTTTTTCGCAAGCCCTGACTGCACAAGCTCCGTGTTGGATAAACGGCGGTAACCTCTGACAGTTGCTGGACTCAGCAGATTAACCTTGCTGTCTATGTAGCGTGTAAACGCTTCCGACAGCGGGATATTATCGGCTTGCTTCTGTTCTTCGGTATAATTAAGCTTGTACGCCTGAGCCATATACTGAGCTTCACGCTTAGTTGGTGCAGTGAATGATTTGTAAATTCTCTTTCCATTTTCGTCTTTGCCCAGATACACAGAGAAGCGGTAATTGCCTGAAGGCAGTCTGTGCGCCTGAGAGTTGTTTTTTGCCATAAATATTCTCCTTTCGTTGGTTGACAAACACGGGAGAATATGCTATAATACTTATTGCAATCAGAGCTTATAACAGCTTTCCCGAATCGCACTGCTTTTCTGCGCCAACAGTTAAGCAGTGCGATTTATTTTTTTCCCCTCGTCTGAGATAGGCGAGGGGAGTTTTTTATTTTATGTTCTTTGCCTTAGATACCATATCCTTTAATTCAGACAAATTCTTTTGTGTTGTTTCATCCTGAATACTTTCGGCGCCACGATAAACATATTTTATAGTTTTGTAAGCCTGCCAACCCAGTTTTTCGTATTCGTTTCCTGTATCTTTGTATTTCATTTCAAGCAATTCACCATAATACATTGTAGATTCCATATATTCCTGATTTAAAAAGTAGTTCTCAGAATTATTCTTAAGCCATGTCAATGCGTTCTGTAAGTCTTCATCGGTAGCAGTTTTTGCATCTTCTTTAGCTTTATAATATATGTAATCAACATATTGAGATGTTCCATGTTCTGTAGGCTCTGTCAAGGTCGAAGATAATATTGTTTCTTCAGGCATGGACTCATTTTCTTCAACTTTTGGCATTACTAAGTAAAATATAAACAATAAAACAGCAACTATAGCACATATGATTATTGTTTTCTGGTTTTTCTTCTTTTGTTTCAAAGAATCATCAGCAAGATTGGCTGCTTTGGTCTTGCCGCAATTTGCGCAGGTATCTTCGTTATATTGTATTTCTGCGCCGCATGAGCATTTTATAGGAGTTAATTTTTTCTGCTCAGTTACAATTAGTTGAATATCTCTTTGATACTTGGCGTGTATAGAAGAAATTGTTGCATTTTTTGTTTTCGCATCAGATATTGTATTTGCCTTTGAAATTTCCTGCGATTTTAAAGAATTTATGTGTTTTAACATTTCAGTAAGCAAATTGCGGTGTTCTTTTATAGGAAGTGTGTAAAAAGAATCAAGCAGCGATTTCTGAAAAATAGTTTTTCCTAAGAAAAAATTTACAATATTTAAATTTCTTACATTTTTTTCAGTTGGTGAAATCTTGCAAATTTCTTCATAATACTCAGAAACCTTTTTCCAGTCACGGTTTTTAAGTGAATTTTCTGCTAACTTACGAAGAGAAACAATTTTATCTTCGTTATCTATACGCCTCTCTGTCACAAAATCCTTTATAAGGATAGAAGTGCCGCAATGTTTGCAATTTGTTTTTAACTCAGTTGAATTGATTTCAAGCTGAGCATTGCACTGGGGGCATATGAGCGAAACAAGATTATTATTTTCCATTTTATCCTCCTATATATTTAACTTAGCGCAGCCACGCCTTTCGGCATCGCCGCAATATATTGAACGCTTACTTATGGCGGTTAATCCCTCCATATGGTCAGCGGAATTTGCGAAATCATGTGTTTTTTCAAGGGTGATTGCCAGCTCCTGAAGATTGTGATTGTTCGGAGCGTGGTCGTGTACTGTCTCAGTGACAGTTGAGCTTGTCATGACCTGAACGACGCTCTGTGTGTGCATACACAAG
>JAZNPG010000099.1:0-4087 GCA_045589555.1 Acutalibacteraceae bacterium | reverse complement strand
GTCATCATCAAGCTCTTCATAAACGAAGCCTTCAAGCTCGTCGAGGTCTTCGTCAACAGCGTCAAGCTGCTCTGTGATGAGATCCATACCGTCTTCAAGGTCAGCAACGGTGAGAGCAAGGTCATCAAGAATGTCCATCATAGCCTTGATAACTTTGATTTCGGGCTTGCTTTCATCAAGTGCAAGGCCTTCTGCAAGACCTTTGAGATAAGCAACTTTTTCAGTCAGAGTCATTTCTTTGTCCTCCAAAAAATTATTTATGCACGGCTGAGATATTCACCTGTACGGGTGTCGATCATGATCATTTCGCCTTCATCGATGAAGAGCGGAACCTTAACCTCAGCGCCTGTTTCAAGAGTTGCGGGCTTTGTTGCGTTAGTAGCAGTGTTGCCTGCGAAGCCGGGATCGGTCTTTGTTACCTGAAGAGTAACTGTTGTGGGGGGTTCAACGCCGAAAACGCTGCCCTTGTAGGAAAGAACACGGCAAGTTTCGTTTTCTTTAACGAACTTGAAGTTATCGGGAAGAGTATCCTGACCGATGGGAACCATATCATAAGTTTCGGGGTCCATGAAATAATAAAGACCGCCGTCTTCATATGAATATTCCATTTCCTTGCGCTCGATATAAGCGGTGGGGAACTTATCGGTGGGGTTGAATGTGCGTTCAACAACTGCGCCGCCGATAACGTTTCTGATCTTGGTTCTTACGAAAGCAGCGCCTTTGCCGGGCTTAACATGCTGGAATTCGATAATCTGATAAACCTGACCTTCCATTTCGAAGGTTACGCCGTTTCTGAAATCGCCTGCTGATACCATAAAATATTACTCCTTATTATGTTTATATGTTTTCACAGTTATTTTATACTATTCCATGTGATTTTTCAAGTCTTTTTTATTAATAAAAATATATATACTATATAATTATAAGGTTTTTGGGTGATTTTGTGAGATTTTCACAGCCGTTTTTGGTTATAAACGCCATATCTTCAATGCGCACGCCGAATTCACCAGGCAGATATATGCCCGGTTCAACCGTTACAACATCGCCTTCGGCAAGTATTTTATCGCTCTTGAATGAAAGGCGGGGTTCTTCATGGATTTCAATTCCGACGCCGTGACCTGTTCCGTGACCGAAAAATCCGCCGTAGCCTGCAGAGCAGATTATATCTCTTGCCGCCTTATCGGCATCAAAGCCGCTCAATCCTTCTTTTAAAGAGGCAAGCGAAGCAAGCTGAGCGTCAAGAACGGTTTTGTAAATTTCCGCCTGCTTTGTGCTTATGTATCCGACGGCAACCGTGCGGGTCATATCGCTGTGATATCCGTTAACAACAGCTCCGAAATCCATGGTTATGAAATCGCCGTTTTCAATTTTTTTGTTGCACGGTACACCGTGAGGCATCGAAGAATTTGCGCCGCTTACGGCAATTGTTTCAAAAGAAACAGCCTCTGCACCGTTACGCAGCATGAAAAAATCAAGCTCAAGCGCAACATCTTTTTCTGTTTTGTCGGTGGAAATAAATCCGAGAATATGGTCAAAAGCCTTTTCTGCAATAGCCTGTGCTTTTAAAATATTCTCTTTTTCTTCCTCGCTTTTTTTGCGGCGGAGCAGATTGATTTCATCGTCGGCTTTTTCAGCCTTTACCTCGCAGGGAGCAATTTTTGCAATACGGCTGAAATCGTCAACTGTCAGCCTTGCGCTCTCTGTGAAAAGCATTGAAATGCCGAGATTTTTGACGTATTCGGGAAGCTGAGAAGAAAGAGAATTGAGCTGCGCAATCTCGCTGCAGCCCTCAACGGTTTTTTCAGCCGCTTCGATATATCGGCTGTCGGTTAAAAAAACAGCTTCATTTTTTGTAATAATCAGATACCCGTCAGACGAGCTGAAACGGGTCAGATACCGGCGGTTTTCAGGCGAAGAAACAATATAAGCCTCGCCGATATCCAGAGTTTGCTGAAGTTTTTGAATATTCATAACGTTTATCCTCTATAAAAAGAGCACTGCCGAATGTGTGCAGCATTCGGCAGTGCTTTGGGGAAAGAGAAAATAAAAATGAAAAAAGAAGATGTCAAAACAAAACACATTTGATATCTGTTTGTATAATATTGCATAGTTGTTCCATTATTGTTGTTAAAATATGAACAAACTGTAAACAATCTAAATAAAAACCGAAAAAATAATTGTTATAACATCAATTTTCTCATGCCGAATTTTATTTTTGTTCAAGGAAAGCTTTGAAGCCCTTGAATGCCATATAAACATCGAGCTTTGAAACAATTTCAAAGGGAGCATGCATTGAAAGAACGGGAACGCCGACATCAACAACCTCAACGCCGAGGTTTGCGATATATTTGGCAACCGTTCCGCCGCCGCCCTCATCAACCTTGCCGAGCTCGCCTGTTTGCCATGCAACGTTTGCAGAATCGAAAATCATGCGCATTTTTGCCATGAATTCTGCGTGGGCATCGTTTGTGCTGCCCTTACCTCTTGAACCAGTATATTTTGTAACAACAATTCCTTTGTTAAGAAAAGCTGCGTTGAGCTTATCGTGAACAGAAGGATAAATCGGGTCAAAGCCTGCGTTAACATCAGCCGAAAGGCATTCGCTTGCACGCAGAACATCTCTGCCCTCAACGCCCTGAATTTTTGCAATATCCTCAATAAACTGTTTGAGATAGGCGGAGTTAAGACCCGTGTTGCCGTCAGAGCCGGTTTCTTCTTTATCGGTGATAACGGTAACGGTTGTGTAAGCAGGATTTTCAGCCGCAAAAGCAGCCATAATCGAGGGATATGCGCAAACTCTGTCGTCGTGACCGTAGGAGCCTATCATGCTGCGGTCAAAACCGATATCAACAGCCTTGAATGCAGGCACAACCTCAAGCTCTGCCGAAAGAAAATCAGCTTCAACAATTCCGTATTTTTCGTTGAGAAGCTTCATGATGTTGAGCTTTACCATTTCGCTGCCCTTATCCTTGCCGAATGGACGGCTGCCGATAAGCACATTGAGGTTTTCTCCGAGAATAGCTTCCTCAAGAGGTTTTGAAGCCTGTTTTTTGTCAAGATGGGGGAGAAGGTCGGTTACAACAAATCTGGGGTCGCCGTCATCCTCGCCGAGGCATACATTAACGGTTTCACCGTTTTTCTTGCAGATAACGCCATGGAGGGCAAGCGGAATTGCGGTCCACTGGTATTTTTTGATTCCGCCGTAATAATGAGTTTTGAGAAATGCAAGCTCGCAATCCTCATAGAGCGGATTGGGCTTGAGATCAAGTCTGGGAGAATCAACATGGGATGCAACAATTTTTGCACCCTTTGCAAGGCTTTCCGTGCCGAAAACGCAGAGAATAAGAGCCTTTTTGCGGTTTTCATAATAAACCTTGTCGCCTGCCTTGTAGGAAGCGGCAGGGTCAAAGGGCTTGAAGCCTTCTTTTTCTGCAAGAGCCTTTGTGAAAGCAACTGCCTCACGCTCGGTTTTGCATTTATCAAGAAATTCGGCATAACCGACGCAGAAATCATCGGCAGTTTTTATTTCTTCATCGCTGCAGATATATGCAGCGTGCTCGGGAGCGGAAAAAAGCTCTTCCTTGAGAATTTCCGCAGGAGTTTTTTCACACATTTTAACCATCCTTTCAAAGTTCAGTGAATAATGAAAACTGAATAGTGAACAGTTAGGGATAGGCTCCGCCTATGACCGATTTAAAATCGGGTGCGGGCAAACCCTGTCTGAGGCTTTTCACTGTTACTTATTCACCTGACATTTACACAATTAATATAGTTTATTATATGCGTTGAACGCTTTGTTAACCTTTTTAATATAATGTGCCGTTTCGTTAATCGGGATTTCTTTTAAAGTTTTGCCGTCATCAGAATAATTTTTATCCTCGAGCCATTTGTTGACCCTGCCTCTGCCTGCATGGTAAGCGGCAAGGGCGGCATCACGGTTTTCAAATTCTTCGAGAAGATAACCGAGAAAAAATGCGCCGTATTTAACGGAGGTTTCGGGGTCAAGGAGCGATAAATTCAGTGCTTCTTCGCCTGTTTTGGTTTTAAGCCATTCAAAGGTTTCGGGAGTAATCTGCGTTAATCCGAC
>JAZNPG010000098.1:0-2942 GCA_045589555.1 Acutalibacteraceae bacterium | reverse complement strand
TCTTCGGTGCCGCCTGCAATACCGCCTGCCTGAACAAACCTTGTATCACTCAGGCTGTCGGTTCCCGATGCAAAAATATCGCCGTAATTGCTGCATTGATTTATCATTCCGCTTCTGGCGCTGCCAGCAATGCCGCCGATTGATATTGTTGTGAGTTTAGCATCGGTTTTTATGCTTACATCTGCAGAGTTGGTAATGTTGTTTAATGAACAAACGATAGCCTTGCCTGCAACTCCGCCTACAGAACCGCTTCTGATGCTTTCGGCATTAATGCTTCCCGTAACGATACAGTCTTTGAAAACAGTCTGGGTTGCCGTGCCTGCCAGAGTGCCGATGTTGACCTGAATGGCAGAGGTGTACGGCTGCTTGACTGTGATACCTGCTCCTTTGACAAACAGGTTTGAAATTGTGGCATTGCTCGTGTAGCCGAACAAACCTATGTTTGTTGCGGTGGTAACGTTTTCGTTGTTAATTTTAAAATTGGTCAGTATCTTTTTGTTGCCGTCAAGAACACCCGTAAAAGGTTCTTCGGAAGTGCCGATGGGTGTCCAGTTATAGCCTTCCATATCGATATCCTGTGTGATGATATACTTACCGCTCAGGTTATCCCGGATTTTGTTTAGCCCATAGGCAGACGTGATTTCAATATATCCTTCAGGAATTTCGTCTGTATGAGTTTCCTGTGCAAAGGCAGAAATCAAAAACGTGTTTGCTGAAAGAATGAGTGCCAGAACCAAAGCGGTTGCAACGGTTTTCAAGAACGTTTTTTTCACAAGTAGTCTCCTCCTTGATATGTTAAAGTTCAGCCGTGAACGTGTATGTTTCGCCTGCCTGTGCAACGGTACCGACGCCGTCGCCGTAAATGCCTGCCATAGCCTCATATCCGTTCTGACTCACGAGTGTTATCAGATAATCCCAGGTCATCTCCGTGCCTGCCTCAATGTTCAGGTTCAGAGTATCCACAACGTTATCGTCAAAATCGGTCACCTCAATTATGAGGGTTGCCTGTGCAAGAGTTGTTGGCTGAGTTGTCTGAGGCTGAGTGGTTGTAACAACCGTTGTTTCGGGAACTGTTGTTGCTGTTTCGGTTGTTGTTTCGGGAACAGCAGCGGAAGTCTGCGGAAGGGTTGTTTGCTTTGCCGTTGTTGAGGGCGAGGTTGTTTTTGGTTTGGTTGTGTAAGGCTTGCGTGACGGTAAAGTAATATTAAAACTGAATTCCGTTGCAGATTCGGTTGATGTTTCTGCAGCAGATGTTTCGGCAGGAGCAGTTATTCTGTTGATAACCTCTTCTGCTTTTCGAGTGGGAGCGGTTGTTGATTCTTCAATGTAAGCGGTTGTTTCTGCCCGATTGTTGTTTTTGACAACGGTTACAACGCCTGCCGCAGAGCCGCCGACAACTGCCGTTGCGGCTATGCCGACAACCACTTTTTGCGCAACCGAAAGCGCTGCTGCTTTGGCTGCAATTCCCGTTCCTGTTGCGGCTGCGGTTGCTGCGCCCGATGCTGTTGCTGCGGTTGCACTTGCCGCTGTTGTAACTGCGGCAGAGGTTGCGCCGATTCCGGTGAGGATACCTGCGGAAACTGTGCTGACGGCAAATGCAGCCGATATAGTTTCAGAGGTCTGAGCCAATGCCCAGATAACAATGCCGATTGGTGCTGCGCTGTAAAGAGCGGCAGAACCGTTCTTTTCAAACTTGGATTTCAATTCTTTTCTGGCAACAAAAAGACGGTTTTTAACGGTGCTTTCGGGAACCTCCAGACTTTCCGCAATTTCGCTTACGGTCATTTCTCCGAAATACTTCATAACAATACAGACACGTTTTTCCGCCGTCAGCTCATCAATTGCCGCCATAACCTCCCGACAGGTTTCAGCCTGATTTATATTTTCTTCAGGAATAAACTCAGCGTTGTCCTCGGGAATTTCCTCAAAAGAAATATCCTCATCTTCCTCAAAAATCATAATGTTTCTTTTTTTCAGAAGGTTTTTGCTTTTGTTTGAGATAACTCGGTAAAGCCAGCCCATAAAGCTTTTTGACGGGTCTATTTCATTGATTTTTTCAAGAACTTTTATGTATGTTTCCTGCAGTATGTCTTCGGCATCGTGTTCGTTTTTCAGAATCTGCAGCGCAACAAAATATGCTTTCGGGCTTGTGAGCCTGTAAAGCTCTTCAAAGGCTTCGCTGTCACCGCTTTTTATTTTCTCTATCAGTATGCCGAGCTTTTCCTTTTCAATAGCCATATATTCACCGTCAAATATTTTTCTACGATGTAATTATACCAAGAGAAGAAGCATCTTTCAATACAAACATCTTACATATATAATACAATTTAAAAAGCAATAAAGTCTATTACGGTGCGGAATATTATTGTTAATATATAAAACCCGATGCAGACCGATAAGCCTGCATCAGGTTTTTGTTATTGCCCTATAGTGCGGACAACCCTTCCGTTTTTATCAAGGTAGAAAACTCTGTCGCCTCTGTCAGCCGTATAATACCCTGCCATTTCACCGTATTGGTTGTAGTAAATTTCACGGTATGTGTCCGAAATTTTTATTCCGTTTTTGTCAATCAGCCATGAATACCATTCTCCGTAAACCCTGTCACCGTTAGGGTTTGGGGAAGAAGCAATGCCGACAGGCTGATAAACATTGCCGTCATCCCATTCATATATACCGATGCTGCGGTATTTTCCTTCGGGACAAATAACATTGCCGTTGATATCATAGATTTCATATATATTTTCTGTGTTAGCAAGAGTTCTTGTTTCGCTTGCCAGAATACGGTTTTGGGCAAAGGCAGCAATGTTTTCATATTTGCACGGAACAATTTCTCTGCCTGTTGTTTTATTTATCACTCCGTAATAATTATTGCCGTTTTTGAAACATTTGGTTTTGCAGTATTCCATATCTGAATATGTAAAAAGATGTTCATCAACAACAGG
>JAZNPG010000097.1:0-40484 GCA_045589555.1 Acutalibacteraceae bacterium | reverse complement strand
GCAACCGCCTGCTCAAGCTTATCTCTGCCTGCACCCGTTGAAGCTGAAAGCTCAACCGTAAATTCAAAGGCATTTTCGATAACCGCTCTGTCTGCAGCGGCAGGCAGGTCGGCTTTATTGAGAATCGCAACGCTCTTTTTTGTTTTGCATTGCTCAATAATGTCATGGTCATCCGCATTCAGCGGTACGCTCGTATCGAAAACCGCAAGCGCAAGCTCTGCCCTTTCAAGACGGCGCTTTGCAAGGCTCACGCCCATATTTTCAACAACATTCTCGGTTTCTCTGATTCCTGCAGTATCTGCAACACGCAGAATAATTTCGCCGAGCATGATTCTTTCTTCAACAACATCACGGGTTGTGCCTGCAATATCGGTAACAATGGAGCGCTCAAAGCCCGTGAGCATATTCATCAGCGTTGATTTGCCGACGTTGGGTTTGCCGACAATTACGGTATCGACACCGTCGGTTACGGCTCTGCCGCAGTCATAGCGGCGTACGATTGAGTTTAGCTCCGCTTTTGTTTTTTCAAAAACAGGAAGCATCTGCTCAGCGCTGATATCCTCGATATCCTCATCGGGATAATCAACCCATGCCGCAAGAGAAGCGCAGACGCCGATTATTCCGTCGGCGCATTCTCTGATTTTCTTGCTCAGATTTCCGTCGAGAGTGTTGAGAGCGGCGGCGGCAGCCTGCTTACCCGATGCACCGATGAGCGCCATAACACTTTCGCTGCCTGCAAGGTCGATTTTGCCGTTGAGAAAAGCTCTTTTGGTGAATTCTCCCGCTTCGGCAGGCTCAGCACCCGCATCAAGCACGGCTCGCAGTGCCCTTTTGGTGATATATAAACCACCGTGGCAGCTTATTTCGCAAACATCCTCGCCCGTATAGCTTTTGGGCGCACGAAAAACGAGGCAAACTGCCTCGTCAATTTTTTCGTTATTATCATATACTCCGCCGAAAGAAGCAGTATATCCTTTGAATTCACAGAGGTTTTTTCCGCTGACGGGTTTGAAAACCTTTGCGGCAATTTCAACTGCATTTTCGCCCGAAATACGGATTACTCCTATTCCGCCGGGCGCATTAGGGGTTGCAATTGCGGCAATTGTTCGATCATTCATCCGAAAAATCCTTTCTTATTCACAAACAAGAGGAACCTGCTTGCCCGTGATTCGCTTTGCAATGCGCGAAAAAGCAAGCGTTGAGGGCGAAAATTCGCCCGGTGAAATACCCGTTACGGAGCAATAGCCGAGATTCGGGTCTCTGGGCACAATGCCGAGAAGCTGAACTCCCGTTTCATCGATGCAACGGTCAATATTCAGAAGCTTGCTCTTGCAGACAGGCTTTACCTCAAACATATTGATGACAAGGCGCACGTTTTCAATGCCGAGTCTGCTGAGCTCGTCAAATGCTCTGCCGCAGCTTCGCACACAAACGCTGTCAGGCGTTGTAATAACAACCGCCCTTTCTGCCGCAGCCGCGGCAAGCTGAAATCCCCTGTCGATACCTGCAGGTGAATCCATAATAATGTAATCATAGTTCGGTTTTAATGATTTAATCAGTTTTGTAATTGATTCGGGTGAAAAGGCATCGTTATACCTTGCAGGCGCAGCGAGCAAATCAACCTCGCCTTTTACAATTGCCTGCTCAACGGAGCATCTGCCGAGAAGCAGGTCGCCCCAATCAAAAACAACCTTATCCGAAACGCCGAGAAGCAGGTCAAGCGAGCGCAGACCGATATCGCAGTCAACCGCAAGAACCTTTTTGCCGCTTGCAGCAAGCGCCTTGCCGACTCCCGACGAGAAAGAGCTTTTACCCGAGCCGCCTTTGCCCGAGGAAACAAGAATTATCTCAGCCATTTCAAACGGCTCCTTTCTGAATTTAAGGAATAAACGTGTTTTCGGGCTGTAAATCCTCAAAGGTTCCGCTCTGCCCGAAATAGAATTCGCAGATATCCGCAACAACGGGGGCAACAAAAACGCCCGAGGTCATACCCTCGCCTACAACCGCAACTGCAATCTGCGGATTCTCGTAGGGAGCAAAAGCAATCAGGAAACCGTTGTTGATTTTGACGGATTCGCCTTCGATTTTTCTGATTTCCTGCGATGTACCCGTTTTACATGCAACCTGAACGGGTAAGCCTCTGAAATAATCGGCGCAGTAGCCCGTTGTGCCAACCTTCAGCATTCCCCTCTTGACGATATCAAGAGTTTCTGCGGAAACACCCGTTTCGGCTACAACTTCAGGCACGGTTTCGTAAACCGTTTGCGAATAATCATGGGTTTTTACGCTTTTAACAAAATGGGTTTTGTATCTTGTGCCGCCGTTTGCGATGGTAGCGGTGTAATTTGCAAGCTGAATGGGGGAGAAAAGATTGCCTGCCTGACCGATGGCTGACTGAACGGTATAACCCGGCAGCCATGTCTGACCGAGCGATGAACGGTATTCGGGGCTGTCCAGAACACCCGCAGCCTCACCCAGCTCGCAGCCTGTTTTTGAACCCAGACCGAAAAGGGTTCTGTATTCGTTCATCTTTTCAATTCCTATTGTTTTACCGACCTCATAGAAGAAGGTGTTGCAGGATTCATCAATTGCGTTAACAACATTAACATGTCTTGTGTCGTGATGCTGCTCGCACTTGAAATGCTGACCGAGATAATTATAGCTGCCCGAGCAGTAAACCGTCGATTCCTCCGTTATTGCACCGCTCTCAAGAGCGGCAATCGCAACCGAGGGCTTCATTGTTGAACCCGTTGCATAGGTTGAAAGCAGCGCTCTGTTCCACAGCGGCGAGCCCGATGCGGTATTGAGGGCGGCAACGTTTTCGGCATAGGTTGAAATATCATAGCTCGGATAGGTTGCGCAGGCAAGAACGGCTCCCGTATTGCAGTCGATAACAACTACCGCGCCTGCATCCTCAACCATATTGCCCTTTGTGCCTGCATAGTCAAGCAGTGCATCCCTGAGCGCATCCTGAGCAACCTGCTGCAAAGGAGAATTGATTGTGAGAATAACGTTGTTGCCATGCTTGGGTGCCGTTGTTACAACCGAAGAGCGGTTGCCGTCACCGTCGATATAAACGGTTTCAACGCCGTCTGTGCCCTTAAGATATTCTTCCATAGCGGATTCAATGCCGCTTTTGCCTATCTGGTCGGTAATTTTATAGCCGAGTTCCTTTTTTTCGGCATATTCCTCGGCATCGATTGCGCCCACCCTGCCGAGAATGTGCGGAGCAAGCTTGCCGTCGGTATAATTTCTTACGGGGTCAACTCTAACATCAACGCCCTGATAGAAATTGCTGTTTTCTTTAATAAGGGAAACTGTTTCATCAGGCACATCCGTTGCAAAAACATAGGGCGTGCCGATGCTGAAATAAATGCGCTTCATGCCGTAGCAGACAGAGGCAATCTTTCGGGCTTCCTGCACGGAATATCCCTGCAAATCGTATCTCTCAACAAGTGCATCAAAGCAGTTTTTCGCCGTGGCATATTCATTGAGCTTGAGCATATCCGCGCTTTTCATTTCTTCAATGAGAGCTTCGGAATCCTCTTTATAAACTATATTGCCCTTTGCGTCAAAAACAAGGGGAAGAATGTCGACCCATTCAAGAGAATTGCTTTCAAAATGCTTTATAAGGCTCGAAATGATTTCGTTTCGCCTGCCCTGCTCGTCTGCCGACGGGAAATAAGCGGCATCGAAAACAATCGTGTAGCCCTGAGTGTTATATATAAGCGGATTTCCGTTGCTGTCAACAATCTCTCCCCTTGCAGCGGAGATTGTTACGCTTTTTTCGGAAATCGCAGAGCTTGCTGCGTTATATTTCTCGCCGTCAATAAGCTGAATCTTAACAAGGTCAAACGAGAAAAAAACAAAGAAAAACAGAATAACGCAGACCGAAGCAATTCTTCTGCCTTTTGTTATCTTTACATGCACGGTCCGCATCTCCTTCCTTTAAATTTTACTCCTCAACATAATATTTCTCGATGCTGCGAACGAGAATGAACATCAGCGGCAGGAATACCGCAGTATAAGCAATGCTCGGCAGATAATACCGCACAAACATAAACCCTGCCATATCAAGGCCGCCGACTATATAATGGAAAAACCAGTATCCCACAATATAAACGGGAATGAAAACCATTGATAAAAGAAACGCCGTAATTATATTATTGCGCATTATCGTATTAATCAGAGAGCCGCAGATGAAGCCAACAGCAAGCAGATACAGCGCATTGAAGCTTGCTCCCGAAGCGTTCATATCCCAGAGCGCACCTGCAAACAGACCGAAAAACATGCCTGCCATATCACGCTCAAACATCGCTATGCACACAACCGCAGGAATAAGCAATAAAGCCCTGACTCCGAATATCTGCGGAAAGAAGCCGTCGGTATTTTGCAATATCGCCAGCACCAGCAGAATCAAAGCAAGGCTGCCCCGCCGCATTATCAACTTTTTGCGTTCGGTTTCAAGTGTCATATAAAATCACTCTGCAACGGTCTGACCGTCAAAAGCCGTTATGATAAAAACATCTGTTATCTGTGAAAAATCAACGCCCGGCTGAATAATTGCGCTTGCCGAAATATCAACCGTTCCGTCAACAACATCAACTATCGTGCCGATGATGAGGTCTCTGGGGAAAATGCCGCCAACGCCCGAGGTGCAGACAATTCCGCCAGCCGTCACTGCGGTTGACGATGAAAGACCCGGCATGCTGCAATGTCCCTGCTGAGCAAGCTCAACGCTTGAGGTTACAAAGCCGAGGTCACGGGTTCTTACCTCATAGGCGCTGACATTTACTTTGGGGTTAAGAATTGTGCTTACGGTGCACTGCGTGGGAGTTACGCTTTCAACAACACCCACCAGATATTCGCCGTAAATAACGGGGTCATTAACGCTGATTCCGCTCAGCGAGCCTTTATTGAGGGTGAAGTAGCCGAGGTTATCCGCAGCATCTCTGCCGATAATTGCGGCTTCGGCAAATTCATAATCGCTGTGCTCCTCTTTAAGCTCGAGAAATTCCTGATAGAATTCGTTTTTATGCTTCACCTGCTCATAATCAACAAGCTGCTCCATGAGCGAATCAACCTTTTTCTCAAGGTCATCAACCTGCTCTGCAAGGTCAGACGAGGATTTGAAAGAAACAGGCAGCTCCTCAAACTGCGCCGCAACATATGTTGTGAGCCTTGTCAACGGACCGAAAACAAAGCTGACGGCGCCCGTGAGAGGCGATGAGCCGCTTCTTGACACAAGCGCAAAAACCGAGCCTGCCATCAAAGCGGCGGCAATAACCGCAAATATTTTAAATGCCGTGCTCTTAAAAAAGCGGATCATCAGACTGCTCCTTATAAATTAAAAATCAGATATATTTCTTGTTACTGATAACATTGAGGTTATCGTTTTCAAGACAGATACCCGTACCGTCAGCAACGCAGTCAAGCGGATTGGTTGCAATGTTAACGGGAATCTTTGTTTCGGCGGTGATAAGCTTATCAAGACCTCTGAGAAGTGCGCCGCCGCCTGTAAGCATAATGCCGTGGTCAATGATATCGGCTGCAAGCTCGGGGGGAGTTTTCTCAAGAGTGGACTTAACGGCATCAACAATCTGTGTTACCGTATCAGCCATTGCTTCCCTGATTTCCTCGGAGGTAATATCAACATTCTTCGGCAGACCGTCCATAAGGTTTCTGCCCTTTATGTTCATTGTGCCTTCGCCCTCATAGGGATAAGCTGAACCGATTTTGATTTTGATATCTTCTGCGGTTCTTTCGCCGATAAGAAGATTATATTTCTTTTTGATGTAAGCGATGATAGCTTCATCGAAATTGTCGCCTGCAACACGGCATGAGTTAGCGGTAACAACACCGCCGAGCGAGATAACGGCAACCTCTGCGGTACCGCCGCCGATATCAACAACCATGCTGCCCGTTGCTTCGCTGACGGGAAGACCTGCACCGATTGCCGCAGCCATGGGCTCTTCGATAAGGCTTACATATTTTGCGTTTGCCGCCTTTGCTGCATCGTAAACTGCCTTTCTCTCAACCTCGGTAACACCCGAAGGAATGCAGATAAGAACTCTGATACGTGCAAAGGGGGTGCGCTTTGTTGTTCTCTTGATGAAAGAAGCAATCATTTCGGCTGTGATTTCGAAATCCGCAATGACGCCGTCTTTAAGAGGACGGACAGCAATAATCGAGCCGGGGGTTCTGCCTATCATTTCCTTTGCCTCGCTGCCGACTGCAACAACCCTGGGAGGATTGCTCTTCTGGTCAACGGCAACAACAGAGGGCTCTCTGATAACGATTCCTTTACCCTTTACAAAAACAAGGGTGTTGGCAGTACCGAGATCGATACCTATATCCTGTGTAAATAACATTTTATTTTCCTCCCGAAACGATTAGTGAATAAATTCGATTGTGTTGAGAATATCGGTAATCTCTTTCATCTGACCTGCAAGGTCACGGTCTGAGGTGAGCATGCAGTTGAAGATAACGCCCTGATGAGTGAATGTGATAAAACCGATATATGAGCCTGTTGAGCCTGTCTGCTCTGCCGAAACATAGGCTGAAACAAATGAAGCATCCTTGCCTGCAATTTTCATTGTTGTGTTCTGGGTTTTTGCACCTTTATACTGTGTTGTTGCGCCTTTGATGAAAACATCGTTGTTTGCCTGAACATCGGCAAGCTTTTCTTCTCTGTAGGCTGTGAGAGAAATGATATCGTTGGTGCCGTCTTTTGAAATCTGGAATCCGTTATAGCTGTCTGCGTTTGACCAGCCGTCGGGAATATTGATTGCGTAGTCAGCAAGCTCAACTCTTGTGCCGATAACGATAGCATGTTCGATTGCGATAGCCTGAGTAACGTTTTCGCCCTTATCATCCTTAACGTTATAGCCGTCTGCATCGGTAACAAGAACAACAACGTTGCCTGCTTCGTTACGGACTATTCCGCCGCTTTCCTGAGTAACAATGGCAAGATTCTGACCTGCGAAATCCGTAACAACGGCGCCGCCTTCAAAGCTGCCCTTCTTGCATCCTGCAAAGCAGGTAAGAATTACCACAAGAGCAATAATTAAAGCAATTGTTTTTTTCATAGTTTTGTATCCTTTCATTTAACCGCATTGCGGTTTTGCTTTTATCTGACAAACTCAATCGAATTGAGAATATCAACAATTTCATCAATTTCCTCTTCCGAGGGTAATCTCTCCGCCATAATGCGGCAATCATAAACATCCGTGCCGTGAGCAAAGGTGATATAGCCCATATAAGTGCCTTCGCCCTCAACCTCAACATAGCAGGATTCAAAAAATGCTTTTTCGCCGCAGACCGTTATTTCCTCTGAGCTTATAACTGCGGAGTCATGCGCTCTGCCGACGGAATCCATGAGGGATAAAATTTCCTGCCTTGTTTCATCAAAGGTCAAGCCGCTTGCAACCTCAACCGTGAGAATATCAAGCGTTTTATCGTTGCCGAGGTTAACGGTGTTGTAGCTCTTTGCATCGCTCCAGCCCTCGGGAACGGCAATTGAGAAGCCGGGCATCTCTATGCGTTTACCGATAACAACCGCATTCTCAACAGGCTGCATCTCGGTTTTGCCCTCAATTCTGCCGCCGTTTGCATCGGTTGCGTAAACCGCAATATTTCCCTCACCGTCACGCACGGCTGAACCGTCGGGATTGGTTACGGCATAATATCCGTTACCTGCCAGATCCGTAACAGGCTGAACGGTTGTTTCGGTCCGGCTTTCGGCAACCGTTTTTTCGGCAGCGGCGGTTTCGTTTTCTGCGGTATTCTTTCCGCAGGCGGCAAACACGGATATGAGAACGAACACAGCCAGAATGGCTGCAACGTATTTTTTCATTTCAATCACCCGTTAAGTGCCTTATAGGCTTTTTTATTGTTTGCATAAAGAGTTTTATAAACGCTGTAGTTGCGGTCATAAACCTCTTTGTTTGCAGCGTTGGGTTTAAAGGTTTTCTTTGCAGGGATAAGCTTCTTGGCATCGGCAACGCTGTCAATCATGCCAAGACCAACAGCCATGATAACCGCTGCGCCTACCGCACCGACATTCTGGGGGCTGTCAACCGTTTCAACGGTTCTGCCCGTAACATCGGCAAGAATCTGGCAGGTTACGTCTGAAAGAGCGCCGCCGCCGACAAATCTGATAACCGATGAGGTTTTGATTTTCTTATCCTGAGTTTCAAGGAACCAGCGAAGATGCATGCAAACGCCCTCAAGCACCGCTCTGATAAGCTCTGTTTTGCCTGTATCAAGGCTGATGTTGAAGAACATGCCTCTTGCGTTGGGGTCCTCAAACGGGCAACGGTTGCCGTGAAGCCAGGGAGTGAAGATAACTCCGCCGCTGCCTGCAGGGATTTCGTCAACAACCTTTGAAAGATAATCATAAAGGCTGGTGTAAACGGTTTCTGTGGATTCGGCAACATCCGTTTTCTGCATAAAGATGCCGATTTCGTCAAGAGCAAGGTGGTCTTTGACCCATTCAAGGCATTTGCCTGCGGTTTCAAGCTCGGCAAAATAATTGAATCTGCCCTTCTGTGCACCGACGATTGCGGCAATCATTGCCGAAGCATCAACAACGCTCTTATCAACAACGGTTGAAACCCAACCCGAGGTGCCCGAATAAGCATGGGTGTCGCCAAGCTCAACGCTGCCTGCGCCTACGCCGATGAGCGAAGCATCGCCGCCGCCTCCGAAAACAGCCGTGCCCTCTTTAAGACCGAGCTCTGCTGCTGCCTTTGCGGTCAGACCGCCTGCCTTTGCCGTACAGTCAATAATTTTTGCAAGGTGGTCGGGATTAACGCCGAGAAGCTTGCAGATTGTGGGGCTCCAATCCTCATGACCCTTACGGATATCATAAAGCAGCGTGCCGAAGGCTGAATCCCTTGTCATAACGAATTCGCCTGTCATGCGGCTGATTATGTATTCCTTTACATCGAGCCACTTATGAACTCTCTTGAAGTTTTCGGGCTCGTTATCCTTGACCCAGTTATATTTCCAAACGGGGTCCTTGACGCTTGCGGATACAGCGCCCGTAATCATCAGAGAGGGGAGAAGCTTGAAAATATTTGCGCCTGCAACCTGAATGCCGTTTGCAATGCCTTCCTTAATCTGCTTCTTCGCACGCTGGTCCATATAGCTGAATGCTCTGTGAACGGGTTTGCCCTCTTTGTCAACAAGAACAAGACCCTGCATCTGCGAGCAGAAAGAAATGCCCTCAACCTGCTCGGGCTTTATATCACAGTTTTCAAAAATTGTTTTTGTTGTTGAGCAGATAGCAGCCCACCATTCATCGGGGTCCTGCTCTGCGCCGCCGTCAGGCATAATATAAAGCTTATAGCCTTCCATTGCAGCGCTCACAAGCTTTATTGTTTTTTCAATTTCAAAAAGACAGCTCTTAACACCGGTTGTTCCTATATCATAGGAAATAACATATTTTTTGCTCATAATTTCCTCCTTGAAACTGTAAATTTAATGAAGAATTAAAAGTGAACAGTGAACAGTTTCGGGTGGGCAAAGCCCACACCCAAATAAATTAAACGGTCATAGGCACAGCCTATCCTTAACTTTTCGCTTTTCATTATTCACCTTTCACTGAGTTCACAATACCTCCGGAATTTTACAAACGTCAAGCCATTCTGCCGCCTGAGAGCATTCAAAAAGCTCTTCGCAGCTGAATTCAACGGCGCTGCCTGCACTGCCCGCCGCAGGAAAAACCGTTTCAAAACGTTTCAGCGATTCATCGAGATAAACCGTTACGCCATCCTTGACCGCAAACGGACAAACTCCGCCGACGGGATGGCCGACAAGCTCAATTGCCTCCTCAGCGGAAAGCATCTTTGCCTTTGCGCCGAATTTATCTTTATACTTACGGTTATCGATTTTTGCATCGCCTGCCGCAACTATAAGAATAACATCCTCATGAACTCTGAATGAAAGCGTTTTTGCTATTCTCGCAGGAATAACTCCGACAACGGCAGCCGCAAGCTCAACCGTTGCCGTGGATTCGCTGAATTCCCTGATTCTGTCGGCAAATCCGAATTTCTCAAGGTGTTCCCTGACAGCCTGAACCGACAATTTTATCAGTCCTTTCGTTTTCGGTAGTGCACAGCCGCCCGAAACGGCTGATATAGCCCTATTATCCTATTATGATGTTATTATAATAACTTTTAAAGAGAATTACAAGAGGATATTTTATTTTTTATGTAAAAAGTATGTGAATTGAATGTTATGTTTTTTCGCTCATGGGCAAGCCGCCCTGCTCTTTGCTGATGTTTGCCTTGACAAATATGCAAAACGGAATTAAAATTTTTATAAAAATGTGCAAAGGAGCTTTTTATGGTTAAAAAGATGCTTGAAGAGCTTAACATTCCTTCGCCGCTTGAGGTTGGAGGCAAAAGGGTACAGACGGTTGAAGAATGGGAAAAGCTGCGCCCCGAAGTGCTGAAAATGATGCTTGAATGCGAATACGGCTACATGCCCGAAGAACCTGAAAGCATTGAATTCAGGGTAACCGATTCCGAAATCGGCCGCTTCTGCGCGGGCAAGGCGAATCTTCTGCGCATTGATGCGGACTGCATGGTTTACGGCAAGAAATTCACCTTCCCGTTTACCTATGTTTACCCGACAAAAGGGGAGAGCTTCAAAACCTTTGTTGTTATAAATTTCAGACCCGATATCCCCGACAGATATATTCCCACCGAAGAAATAATCGATAACGGTTTTGCCTGTGCATCCTTCTGCTGCAAGGATATCACAAGCGATGACGGCGATTTCACAAGCGGATTGGCTGACTTGATATATAAGGATTCCGAGCGTTCCGAATACTCCTGCGGCAAAATCGCAATGTGGGCATGGGCAGCCATGAGAGTTATGGATTTTCTGCAGACCCGTGACGAGGTTGACAAAGAAAATATCTGCGTTGCAGGTCATTCAAGGCTTGGCAAAACCGCGCTTCTCACAGCTGCGGTTGACGAGCGTTTTTCTGCCGTTCATTCCAACTGCGCAGGCTGCAGCGGCGATTCCCTCAACAGAGGAAAGGTTGAGGGCAACGAGTTCATCGGAGATATTCTTGACCGCTTCGATTATTGGTTCTGCAAAAACTATGAAAGCTTCCGTGATAAAGATAACGAAACTCCATTTGACCAGCACTTTCTGCACGCTCTGATTGCTCCGAGAAAGGTGCACATTGCTTCTGCGCTCAAGGATATCTGGGCAGGACCGCATATTCAGTTTCTTTGCTGCGCCGCCGCTTCGGAGGTTTATGAGCTCTATGGCAAAAAAGGCTTTGTTTACAAGGATTCCGATTTTCTTGTTCCGCAGTATTTGCACGAGGGAAATATCTGTCTGAGTACCCGTGAGGGAACGCATTATTTCAGCCGCGACGACTGGCACGGACTCTTTGATTTTATGAAATAATAACCTGAAAATGATAAAAGACGGAGAACGAATCAACGTTCTCCGTCTTTTATCGGATGGCTCTGACATTGTTGCTCACTAATGCAGAAATATGGTTTTGACACCATATATCAAGAGTATATCCTCTTTTTTCAAAAAGGTCAATAGCTTTTTGAAATTTTATTGCCAAGTTTTTGATTTCGGATGTTCATTTTATCTTTCCCGAATTATAATCACTGTGCGGCAGTCGGCGCCGCAGTTGAAGCGGCGGTTGCCGGAGCTTTTGTGGTTGCGGGAGCTGGTGCAAGAAACTTTGAGCTGACCCAGCCCTGATAGTTGCCGTATTTTGCATATGCCCAACCGCCTACCGATTTGGTAACCGTAACGGTTGCGCCGTTCGGAATCTGTGCAACCTTTGTTGCTTCCTGGTTTGCTTCGGCTCTCATGTTCAGAGGGCTGCCCGAGGTTTTGACTACATATGTGCCTGATGCAACGGCTGCGCTTGCGTTTGTGCCTGCGGGGGCGGTTGTTTCAGCAGCCTTTGCCGTAAGCTGTTCTTTTTCAACGGTTATCAGACCCCATACGCCGCCTTTTTTGGCAACATATGTGCCGTTTTCGCCCTGAAGAATTGCATCGAAAACGAAGTTTACAACGGCTTCACCGCTTTCATTGATTACGCCGTATTTGCCGTCCTTTTTAACGGGGGCAAGACCGTTTCTGAATGAGAAAGCACAGTTTTCACCCGTAACATCAAGCTCGCCCACGGAATCAAAATCAAAGCCGATTACGGTTACGCCGCTCTTATTGATATAGCCCCATTTTCCGCCTTTGCATACAGCTGCAATATTGCCGCTGAAATCCATTGCTTTTTCGTAGGCAAGAACAATTTCAAGCTTGAGATTGCTGTTGATATAGCCCCATTTTGAGCCGTCTGACGGGGGACAGGATACGGGATAAAGACTGTCGCCGAGCGGGATATCGGTTGCCTTGACCTTGCCCACATAGCCCTTGGAATCATGCCACGCAAAATGCTTGAATTCCTCTTCCCAATAGGGGACATTTTCGGGGTCGGTAATGCCGTGATACTGCCTTGTTGTTACGGTTTTTGTTTCGGTATCAACAAGCAGGTCATATTCCGAAAGAGAGGGGCTTTTAACAAGATACTTAATGCTTCTCCATGAATCGGAAGCAATAAAAAATTCATCGTGCTTCGCCTCTTCGGTAACCTTACCGCCAAGAGTCATTATGCCTTTTTTACCGCTGTTTTTATCGGTAAAAACTATCATATCTTCACCAAGCATTTTCGCATCGGAAACATTCTCAAAGCCCTTTGCGGACCATGAGCATCTGCCGAGGCTTTCGGCAACCTCTTTGTCTTTCGCAACATGCCTGATTATCAGAAAAGCGGCTGCCACAACAACGGCGGCAACAACAACGCAAAGCACGGCTATGGGTGCCTTGGGTATTTTGCTTTTTCTTCTGAATTGTATATTTACGTTTGAAGAGTTCATATCTTCCCTCCGTTTGCAGGTTTTTCTGCCTTTTTCTCCCTATGTGATGGATTATATCATAACATTTCCAATTTCGCAATTACAAAAGGGTGACAAAACGGTTAAAATTTATTTAAATTTTCCGTTATATTCCAAAAGACGGTCTGCCGTTACAAAAATATCTTGACTATTTATGATAAAAGATTTATATTATATGTGTATACTATTCAAGGAGGAATACAAAAATGAAAGTGTTTATGATCGGCGGTACAGGTCTGCTCGGTTGCGAAGCAGCCCGTATCTTCCTCGAAAGAGGTCACGCAGTTAAGAGCGTTGCTCTTCCCCCTCTCCCCGAAGGCGCTCCCATCCCCGAAGCAATGGAGCTTGAATTCTGCAACATCTATGAGAAATCAGATGAAGAAATCAAGGCTATGATGGAGGGCTATGACTGCTTTGTTTTTGCTGCAGGCATTGACGAAAGAGTTGAATTCCCCGCACCCGTTTACGATGCTTACTATAAGTATAACATCGCTCCCCTTAAAAGAATCCTTCCCCTCTGCAAGGAAATCGGCATGAAGAATGCTGTTATCCTCGGCTCATATTTCTCATATGCAGCAAAGGAATGGCCCGAAATGAAGCTCACAGAAAAGCATCCCTACATCAGAAGCCGTATCGACCAGGAAGAAGTTGCTTTCTCCTTTGCTGATGAAAACTTCGACGTTGCAGTGCTTGAGCTTCCCTATATCTTCGGCACTCAGCCCGGCAGAAAGCCCGTTTGGGTTATCCTTATCGAACAGATCAAGATGATGGATAAGCTTCCCCTCACAATGTATCCCGGCGGCGGCACAGCAATGCTCACAGTCCGTCAGGTTGGCGAAGTTATCGTTGGCGCTGCTGAAAAATCAAAGGGCGCAAAGGCTTGGCCCATCTCAATGTATAACCAGACCTGGAAAGAATTCCTCCAGATTGTTTATGCCGCAAGAGGCATGGGCGACAACAGAAAAATTCTCAGCATCCCCGCTTGGATGATGAGAATGGGTCTGGGCAAGGTTAAAAAGGAATATGCCGAAAAGGGCATTGAAAGCGGTATTGATGTTGACGGACTTGCCGATATTATGGCACGCAACCTCTTCATTGACAGAAAGTATTCCGTTGAGCTCGGCGCAACTGAAGACGACATCAAGGCTGCTATCACAGATTCAATCAAGGTCAGCCAGGCTGTTTATGACGGCACAGCAAAGCTCCTTGAAATGAAGGGCGAATAATTAACAGAAAAATCAGGAGCTGTTTTTTAACAGCTCCGTTTTTCCGTTTTTATATTTAATTTTTCCAAATAAAAAAATCATTGCAAAAGGTGAAACACTATGGCACAGCTTAAAATGTATTGGCTCAAAGGTACTCCTGTCAGAGACCTTGAGCTTCCCGAAGGATACACAATCGTAAACTACAAAGATTGCATTGAAGACAAAGCAGCCTGGGTCGAATGCTGCAAAAACGGTCTGGTCAGCGATGACACTGCCCCCGAATTTTTTGACGAGTGCGTTGCAGACGTTGATGACTGTGTTCCCGAAAAAGACGTTTTCTTCCTTGATTATAACGGCGAGCACATCGGTACGGTTTCCGCCATTTACCACCCTGAAGAAAAAGAGGGTCAGGTGCACATGGTCGGCATCAAGACCGAATTCAGGGGAAAAGGTCTCGGCAAATACCTTAACAACACCGCTGTTAAAAAACTTGCCGCGCAGGATGCGGATTATATGTATCTCACAACCGATGAATGGCGCAAAGGTGCCGTAAAGAGCTATCTTTCAGAAGGCTTCATTCCCGTTGAATACGAAGAAGGCGAGGATATGAAAGGCCGCTGGGAATGGATGCTCTGCGAGCTCGGTGTTGACAGCGTTGACATGGTTTATGAGGACCGCTCCTTCTGCAGAAAGCTCGAAAAAGCTCCCGTTATCAGAATAGGCGTCGTAGGTGTCGGCAGAGGCAGAACAATGATTAACCACTGTGATACAGTCAGAGGCTGCAAAACGGTTGCAATCTGCGATAATTACGATATCCTTCTCAGCAAAGCAAAAAAAGACTATGCTGACAGAGATATCACCTTCTACGATAATTATGAGGATTTTCTCAACCACGATATGGACGTTGTTGTTCTTGCAAACTTTGCAACCGAGCACGCTCCTTTTGCCGTTAAAGCTCTTGAAAAAGGCTTTCACGTTCTCAGCGAAGTTCTCCCCGTTCAGACAATGAAAGAGGCAGTTGAACTCATTGAAGCCGTTGAAAGAACAGGCAAAAAATATTTCTACGCAGAAAACTACTGCTATATGGGCGCTCCCAAAAAGATGAGAGAGCTCTACCGTGAAGGCGAGCTGGGTGAATTTGAATACGGTGAAGGCGAATACCTCCACAACTGTGAAAGCATCTGGCACAACATCACCTTCGGTGACCCCAACCATTGGAGAAACACAATGCATGCGTGCTATTACTGCACACATTCAATCGGTCCTCTTATTCATATAACAGGTCTTAAGCCTGTTAAAGTAACAGGTTTTGAGCTTCCCTTCAACGCCAGAATGGCAAGAATGGGCGCAAAAGCAGGCCACACAGGCATTGAAATGATTACTCTTGAAAACGGTGCTGTTCTCAAGAGCATTCACGGCGTAGGTCCTTCAAGAAACTCCGTCTGGTACAGCATCTACGGCTCAAAGGGCAGAATGGAATGCGCCCGTGAAGATGCCTGCGAAGAAGGTCACGTTAACGTTCTTTACACAAACCTTGACGAATATGAAGGCCAGAACGAAAACGAACCCGTTATCAGATCAACAGGGGACTGCTTCACACGCCTTGCCGCACCTTCAGGTCACGGCGGTTCTGACTGGTACGTTATGCACAACGTAGTTGAAACCGTAAGAGGCAGAGAAAATATGGACGTTATCGACGTTTATGAGGCAATGGATATGTTCCTGCCCGGTATGTTTGCTTACCGTTCGGTTCTTCAGGGCGGAATTCCGCTTGATATTCCCGACCTTCGTAACCCCGAAGAAAGGGAAAAATGGAGAAACGATACCGAGTGCACCGTTGCCGGGGTTGCAGGCGATATGCTTGTTCCCAGCTACTCAAAGGGTAACCCCGAGGTTCCTGACGAAATCTATGAAGGTATCAAGGTTAAATTTGAAGAAGAATGGGCAAAAAAGATTGCCGAAGATAAATAAAGGGAGGATTTTTTATGCAGGATAAAAAATATGTCGGCAAAAAAGAGCTTTGGATGTTTGCTCTGGGTGCAGGCGGTCAAGGCATGATTTATGCCATGATGTCCAGCTACATCAGCGACTATTATGTAAACGTTCTCCAGCTCCCCCTTATGTTTGTTCTCGTTCTCATGCTTGCAGCAAGAGTCTGGGACGCAATCAATGACCCGATGATGGGCATGATTGTTGACAGAAGGTCAATGAAAAACGGCAGAATGAAGCCCTACATAATTATAGCTACCCCCATTATCGCAGTTCTCACTCTTCTCATGTATCTCAGCCCGAACATGGAACAAAAGCCCCTCATGATTTTCTCGGCAGTTGTTTACATTCTCTGGGGTATGTCATACACCATGGCAGACGTTCCTTTCTGGACACTGCCCAACGTTCTTACTCCCAACTCAAAAGAGAGAAGCGACGTTATCTCTTTCACAAAAATAATCAACAGCATCGGCTCGGCTCTGCCCGAGGTGCTTTTCCTTGCTATTCCTCTTATTCTCAATGCGGTTTATGCAAGCTCCGGCAATGAACCCAATCCGATTGACTATGAAAAGAAAAAATATTTCCTTATCGCTCTTTTCGCTGTTGTTATCGGCGGATTCATGTATGTTAACTGCTATTTCCACATCAAGGAAAGAGTTACTCTGCCCGATAAGAAAAAGGTTCCCGGTCAGCCCGGCAGCCTTTCAAGAATCTTCAAATGCAAGCCCCTCATGCTTGTTGTTATGATGGGCGTTCTTTCCAGCGGCAGATACCTTGTTCAGGCAGCGGCAGTTCACGTTGCACGCTACGCATTTTATATCGGACCCGAAACCAACCCCACCGCAGCCGATATTCAGGCAAGCATCAGCCTTGTTAAAACAATTTTCCAGGTTTGCACAATCGTCGGCATGTTCGGCACAACTCTCGTTATGCCGAAGCTTATGAGAAAATTCGACTATAAAAAGCTTGTTATCGCAACCTGCCTTGCAGGCTTTGCAGCAAGCGTTCTCACAACGGTTATCGGCTATGCAACTCACCTGAGAAGCATTTATATTCTCGCTCCGTTCATTGTTATTCAGTCAGTTCCGCTCGGCGTTATCAACGTTGTTTCATACGCAATGATTTGCGACAGTCTTGATTACATGGAGCTTACCACAGGTCACAGAGAAAACGGTCTCGGCTCGGCATGCCAGGGCTTCATCAACAAAATCGGCAACGCTTTTGCAACCTGCGGCATCATCGTTCTCTATATGGCAATCAACATGGACCCTGCAAAAATGCTTTCAAAAGAGGCTATTATGCCTGCGTTTGATGTTGATTTCGGTCAGAGATTCGCAATGTTTACCCTTGTTTCGCTTATCCCCGGCATCAGCATGATGCTCTGCTCAATCCCCATGTTCTTCTATAAGATTTCAGGCAAGGCAAAAGAAAAAATGCTTGCCGAGCTCAAAGCAAAGCGCGAAAAGGAAGGCTTTGTTGTTACAGAATAATCACCAATCCGTCGGGGCAGGTTACGGCACCTGCCCCGATATTCGGGAGATTAAGCCGTCATTAATACGAAAACAATATCAATTTATATAAACTAATAATTCCACGGAGGCGATTCCCTTGTCCCAGAAAAAAGATTTAAGAAACGTTGCTATCATTGCCCACGTTGACCACGGCAAAACAACCCTTGTTGATGAGCTGCTCAAGCAGAGCGGAACTTTCCGTGAAAACGAGCAGGTTGCCGACAGAGTTATGGACTCCAACGACCTTGAGCGTGAAAGAGGCATCACAATTCTTTCAAAAAACACATCCGTTCATTATAAAAACACAAAAATCAATATCGTTGACACCCCCGGCCATGCCGATTTCGGCGGCGAGGTTGAACGCATTCTCATGATGGTTGACGGCGTTCTGCTGCTTGTTGACGCTTTTGAAGGCTGCATGCCCCAGACCAGATTCGTTCTCAAAAAAGCTCTCGGTCTTAAGAAAAAGGTGCTTGTTGTTATCAACAAAATTGACCGCCCCAACGCAAGACCCTACGAAGTTGTTGACGAGGTTCTTGACCTTTTCATCGACCTCGGTGCAGACGAGGATCAGCTTGAATTCCCCGTTGTTTACGCAAGCGCAAGAGACGGCTATTCGAGCCTTGACCCCAACAACAGAAGCGGCGATATGCAGCCCCTTTTCGATGCTATTCTTGAAAACATCGATGCCCCCGAAGGCAATCCCGATGAACCGCTGCAGGTTCTTTTCTCCAGCCTTGATTACGATGATTATGTAGGCAGAATCGGAGTTGGCAGAGTTGAGAGGGGACGCATTAAAAAGAATCAGCAGGTAACCCTCTGCAAGGATGACGGCAGCCGTCAGAATGTTAAGGTTTCCCGCCTTTATCAGTTTGAGGGGCTTGCAAGAGTTGAATGCGAAGAAGCTGAAGCCGGCGATATCATCTGCGTTTCAGGCATTGAAGGCATCAACATCGGCGAAACCGCCTGCGACCCCGAGCATGTTGAGGCTCTTCCTTTCATAAAGATAGACGAGCCCACAATTTCAATGAACTTTATTGTTAATGACAGCCCCTTTGCAGGCAAGGAAGGCAAGTTCGTTACTTCAAGAAACGTTCGTGACCGACTTTTCAAAGAGGTTGAAACAAACGTCAGCATGCGAGTTGAAGAAACCGAAAGCACCGATACCTTCAAGGTTTCGGGCAGAGGCGAGCTTCATCTTTCCATTCTTATAGAAACAATGCGCCGCCAGGGCTTTGAATTCCAGGTTTCCAGACCCAAGGTTATTTTTAAGGAAATCGACGGTCAGCTCATGGAACCCATGGAAATTCTGATTGTTGAAGTGCCCGAGCAGTATGTAGGTGCTGTTATCGAAAAACTCGGTTCCCGTAAGGGCGAGCTTGAAAATATGGGCGCAAGAGAAGGCGGCTCAACCCACCTTGAATTCAGAATCCCCTCAAGAGGTCTTATCGGTTACAGAGCCGAATTTCTCACCGATACCAACGGCAACGGCATCATGAATCAGCTCTTTGACGGCTATGCTCCTTACAAGGGAGATATCCAGACCCGCGAAAGAGGCTCAATTGTTGTTCACGAAACAGGTGTCAGCACAGCTTACGGTCTTTTCAACACGCAGGACAGAGGCAGACTCTTTATCCCTGCAGGTGTTGATGTATATGAGGGAATGATTGTAGGCGAATGCGCCAAGAACGAAGATATTGTTTGCAACGTCTGCAAAACAAAGCATCTTACAAACACCCGTGCTTCAGGCTCGGATGACGCTCTCCGCCTTGTGCCTCACAGCGTGCTCAGCCTTGAGCAGTGCATGGAATTCATCAAGGATGATGAGCTCCTTGAGGTTACTCCCGATTCGCTTCGCCTTCGCAAGCGCATTCTTTCAAAAGAGCTTCGCATGAAGCAGCAGTTCAAAAAGAAATAATAGTCAGCAAGGATTTTCAGATGGTGTTTGAAAATAAAACCGCCGTTGCTCTCGGCAGCTTCGACGGACTTCACACAGGTCATATGTCGGTTATCGCCTGCGCTCTTTCTTTCAAAGAGCGTGGGCTTATCCCGCTTGTTATGCTTTTTGATTCTCACCCTCTGCAAACCCTTTCGGGCAAAGCTCCTGCCGAAATCCTGCAGCCTGCGCTGCGAAAAGAAATTCTTGAAAGCAGGGGAATCGAAAGCGCTGATATTTCCTTTAACGAAATAAAAGACCTCTCATGCCGTGAATTTTTTACAGAGATTCTTCTCGGAAAGCTCAACGCAGGCGCCGTATGCTGCGGAATGAATTACCGCTTCGGCAAGGGCGGATCGGGCGGCACGGAAGAATTGAAAGCTCTGTGCAACGAATTCGGAGTTGAGCTGAAAATCAGCCCCGAGGTTATGCACGGCGGCTTGCCCGTCAGCTCAACACGCATCAGGGGAGCAATCGAAAACGGCGATATTCCCCTTGCAAACGCTATGCTCGGCAGAGAATTCCGCTATAAATATACAGTTGTAAACGGCGACCACAGGGGCAGACTCATGGGCGCACCTACAATCAACCAGCATTTCGGCAGCAATTTTGTTGTTCCGAAAAAAGGAGTTTATGCTTCCGTAACTCTCGTTGACGGAGAAATTTATCCCTCTGTCACAAATATCGGTCTGCGTCCGTCATTTGAAAATACGGATTTGCGCAGCGAAACCTGCATTCTCGGTTTCAGCGGCAACCTTTACGGCAGAGATATCGAAATCCGCCTTCTGCAATATATCAGAGGCGAAATGAAATTTGATTCCATGGACGCTCTCGGCGAACAAATCAGGCGTGATGCCGAAGCTTCAAAAGAAATATATAAAAATCGGGGTGAAAACGGCGATGTATGAAAATTGGGAACAATTGAAAAATGACTGTATGCAGTGCCGCAAATGTGCTCTTTGCGAAACAAGAACAAATCTTGTTTTCGGCGTAGGCAATGAAAACGCCGAGGTGCTTTTCATCGGTGAGGGGCCCGGAGAAAACGAGGATTTGCAGGGCGAGCCTTTTGTTGGCAGAGGCGGCAAGCTGCTTGATAAATTTCTTGAAGCCGTTGACCTTGACCGCAAAAAAAATATTTACATTGCGAATATGGTTAAATGCCGACCTCCTCAGAACAGAGACCCGAAGCCCGAGGAGCAGGATGCCTGCATTCAATGGCTGCGTGAGCAGACAAAGCTCATCCGTCCCAAAATCATTGTTTGCCTCGGCAGAATTTCGGCACAAAGACTTATCGATAAAGATTTCAGGGTAACAAAGCAGCACGGTCAGTTTATCGAAAAGGGAGGCATACTTTTTATGGGCACCTTCCATCCTGCCGCTCTGCTTCGCAACCCCAACCAGAAGCCCGATGCTCTCGAGGATTTCCTTGCTCTTCAGCGCAAGATAAAAGAAGTTTGTGAGCATACTTATTAAATATTAGGGTTGTGCTTGCTCCCGCCGCAACCCGAATTATGTTTTTCGCCCTCCCGATTACAGCCGATTACGGATTCCCGATTTAACTCGGCATCGTTTTTAAAATTTCTATCGGCTCAAAACGGGAATTTGCATTTTTAGTTCTTTTTCAGAATAATAACAGCTTATTTTTACACTTTATTTTTCTTTGGTGACAATATGGAGTATATTTCCGAAAATTATGACGTTGCCGTTATCGGTGCAGGACATGCAGGCATCGAGGCAGGCTTAGCCGCTGCAAGGCTCGGCTGCAAAACGGCAGTTTTTACAATCAACCTTGATTGGGTGGGCAACATGCCCTGCAACCCGTCAATCGGCGGCACATCAAAAGGCCACCTTGTGCGTGAGATAGATGCGCTTGGCGGCGAAATGGGTATTGCTGCTGACCATAACACGCTGCAGAGCCGAATGCTCAATCTCGGCAAAGGTCCTGCGGTGCACAGTCTGCGCGCCCAGATTGACCGCCGCCTCTATTCCGACTATATGAAAGCGGTAATGGAGAAGCAGGATAACCTCTGGCTCCGTCAGGCAGAAATAACCGATATCCGCAAGGACGGCGATGAATGGATTCTCAAAACCCGTCTTGAAGCTCTCCACCGTGCAAAAGCCGTTATTATAGCTACAGGCACATTCCTTGCAGGCAAGGTTTATATCGGCGATATTGTTTATGAAAGCGGACCCGACGGCATGTTTCCCTCAAACGAACTTGCCGTTGCGCTCAAAAATCTCGGCGTTGCAACAAGACGCTTCAAAACGGGCACTCCGCCCAGAATCAACCGCCGCAGTGTGGACATCGATTCGCTTGAAGCGCAGCACGGCGATGAAAGAATTGTTAAATTTTCATACGTAAGCAACGTTGAGGTGCGCAACACCGAGCCTTGCTACATAACCTATACAGGAGCTGAAACAAAGCAGGTTATCCTTGATAATCTTCACCGTTCACCGCTCTATTCAGGCAAAATCGACGGCGTAGGTCCCCGTTATTGCCCGAGCATAGAAGACAAAATCGTGCGTTTCTCCGAAAAAGAGCGCCACCAGATATTCGTTGAGCCCTGCGGTGCAAACACGGATGAAATGTATCTTCAGGGTCTTTCATCATCGCTTCCCGAGGATGTTCAGCTGCGAATCGTCAGAAGCATTCCCGGTCTTGAAAAAGCCGAGTTCCTGCGCACGGCATATGCCATTGAATACGATTGCGTTGACCCGCTTTCACTCAAGCAAACCCTCGAATTCAAGGATTTCAGCGGTCTTTACGGCGCAGGTCAGTTCAACGGCTCAAGCGGTTACGAGGAAGCTGCCGCTCAGGGACTTGTTGCAGGTCTTAACGCAGCGCTTAAGATTCAGGGCAAAGAGCCCGTCATTCTTGACCGCACAACCTCCTATATCGGCACTCTAATCGATGACCTTGTAACCAAAGGCTGCTCCGATCCTTACAGAATGATGACCTCACGCTCCGAATACCGTCTGATTCTCCGCCAGGATAATGCGGACCGCCGCTTAACCGAAATCGGCTACAAAGCAGGTCTTGTTTCGCAGGAAAGATATGACCGCTTCTGCGAAAAACTCCGCCTCATAGAGCAGGAGAGAGAGCGTATTTCAAATCTTTCCATTCCGAAATCGTCCGAAATCGATGCAATGCTTGTTTCACGTGAAACATCTCCGCTTGAAAAGGGCGTTAAAATGATTGAGCTTCTGCGCAGACCGCAGATAAACTATGATGCGCTCGCTCCCTTTGACAAATCAAGACCCGACCTGCCCTATGAAATTTTTGAGCAGGTTGAAATAGATATCAAGTACGAGGGCTATATAAAACGCCAGCAGCAGCAGATTAATGAGCTGCACCGCCTTGAAGTTAAGCGCCTGCCCGATAATCTCGATTATAACGAAATTACGGGTCTGCGCCTTGAAGCAATCGAAAAGCTTTCAAAAATCCGCCCCGAAACCGTAGGTCAGGCATCCAGAATCTCGGGCGTTTCGCCTGCAGATATCTCCGTTTTACTTATTTACCTTGAGAGGAACGGTATTAATGTTAATTAATAAAGACTTGCTCAAAAGCAATGCCGCATCGCTCGGAGTTGAGCTTTCGGATGATGCGCTCGGCAAATTCGATTTGCTTGCTGAGCTTCTCATTGAGCAGAACAAAACAATGAATCTTACCGCCATCACCGACCCCGATGAGGTTGTTATAAAGCATTTTGCAGACAGCGTTTCGCTTTTTTCTGCGGTAAATCCCGAAGAGGGCGCAAAAATCCTTGACCTTGGCACCGGTGCAGGCTTCCCGGGTATTCCTCTGCTTATTACCCGACCGGATATCCGTCTTACCATGGTAGACAGTACGGCTAAAAAGCTTCGCTATGTTGCCGAAACGGTTGAAAAGCTTGGTCTTGAGGCTGAAACTCTCCATGCAAGAGCCGAAGAAGCAGGCAAAAGCCCCGAATACAGGGAGCAATATGATATAGTTTGCTCCAGAGCCGTTGCCGCTCTGAATGTTCTGAGCGAATACTGCCTGCCGTTTGTTAAGGTCGGCGGCACCTTTGTTGCAATGAAAAGCGCAAAGGCAGAGGAAGAAATCGCTGCAGCAAAGAAAGCTATCGGCATTCTCGGCGGTAAAATCACAGATAAAAAGACCTTTACTCTTTCCGACGGCGGCGAAAGAACGCTTATTATCATCAAAAAGATATCGCAAACTTCGCCAAAATATCCGAGAGTATCGGCTCAGATTTCAAAAAAGCCTCTTTAATTTAATATTTTCTGTCGGATAACTCCGATTTTCCACGAGCGAAATGATTGGACAAACCCTCCGTTTGGTGCTATGCTTTAGTCAACGAAGCACCGAACGGGGGGATTTTTTGAAGAACGGCAAATATAAAATCGGCGGTCAGATAATCCTGATTCCGCAGGAAGATATATATCCGAATCCGAATCAACCGCGCAGACGGTTTGATTTTGATGAGCTTGAGGGTCTTGCACAAAGCATAAGGCAAAACGGAATCATTCAGCCCATCGCCGTAAGAATAAACGGACAGGGGAAATACGAGCTGATTTCGGGTGAAAGAAGGCTGCGCGCATCAAGGCTTGTGGGAATAACCCGCCTGCCGTGCATTATAATGGAAGCAGATGACGAAAAATCCGCTTTGTTTGCGCTTATAGAAAATGTTCAGCGATGTGACCTTGAATTTTTTGAAGAGGCCTGCGCTATTGAAAAGCTTATAACCGATTACGGCATGAGCCGTGAGGATATCTGCAAAAAGCTCGGCAAAGCACCTACAACAATTTCAAATAAACTGCGTCTGCTGCGTATTCCCGAAGAAATCCGCCACAGAATAACGCAGGAAAATCTGACCGAGCGCCATGCCAGAGCGCTTTTGCGGCTCGTCAGCTTCAGTCAGATGGAGCGTGCAATTTCAATTATTGCCGAAAAACGGCTTACTGTTGCGGAGAGCGAAAGGCTCATAACACAGATACTTAATAATGATTCAGATAAAAGACATCCGCCCGTCAAGCTTTTCAAGGATGTACGGATTTTCGTAAACACGCTCAATCACGCTGTTGATACCATGCGCAGAGCCGGCATTGAAGCAGATTCCGCCAAAAGCGAAACGGATGAATACATCGAATATATTGTAAGAATTCCGAAAAGCAAGGGCTGCTATATAAAAGCAAAGAAAAACTCCGCATAATCTTTTAATTGAGTTCCACTAAATTACCATATCTTTCTCTTTCACACCCACATCCAAGCGGAAGGAGCAGGCTTAGTTGCCTGCTCTTTTCGCATTTTATCTGTAAATCATTGTTGTTTCACGTGAAACATAAAAAATTTTTAAAAGCTGTTCCATTTCATGCTCCGATATGATATACTGAATACATTATCGGATATATTAATGTATTAAATATAGGAGAGATACACTTGGGAAAAACCGTTGCAATAGTTAACCAGAAAGGCGGGGTCGGCAAAACTACCTCTGCCGTTAACCTTACTGCCGCTCTCGGCAGCAAAGGATATAAAGTTCTTCTTGTTGATATTGACCCTCAGGGCAACTCAACAAGCGGTCTCGGAATCAATAAAAAGGGTCTTGAGCTTTCATCCTACAGCGTTCTTATCGGCTCATGCCCTGCAGATAAAGCAATTGTTCAGACGCCGTATCAGAATGTTTATGTTATGCCCTCGAGCATGGACCTTGCAGGCGCAGAGCTTGAGCTTGTTGAAATTCAGAAAAGAGAATCAAGGCTTCGCAATGCGCTGGCACCCGTCAAGGATAGTTTTGATTTTATTTTCCTCGACTGTCCGCCCTCGCTCGGTCTGATTACTCTTAACGGTCTTTGCGCCGCAGATACACTCATGGTTCCCATTCAATGCGAATTCTATGCTCTCGAAGGTCTTTCGCAGCTTATTTCAACCGTAAGAACGGTTAAAAGGCTTTATAACCCCTATATCGATATTGAGGGCGTGCTTCTGACCATGTATGACGGCAGACTCAACCTCACTCAGCAGGTTGTTGAAGAAGTTAAGAAATGCTTCCCGAGAAAGGTTTATTCAACCGTTATCCCCAGAAATGTTCGTCTTTCGGAAGCGCCGAGCTACGGTCAGCCAGTCTTATACTATGATAAAAGCTCAAAAGGCAGCCACGCATACCTCGATTTGGCAGATGAATTTCTTAAATTAAACGGCAGATAAGGATATTAAGGAGTTATTTCTTGTAATGAATTATGGCAAGATATTATAATAAAAACTATATTAAAAAATTATTAACTGATCCACTACCACAATTACCAGAAGATGAACGCATTTATTTTAATGTACCATATAAAGAAAGAGAATTTGCACAATTTTCACACTGTGGATTTGATTCTGTACGAAAACTTTGGTTTACTGGAGTTCACAACACAAACTTATATGCTTTGGTTAACTTGTACGGTGTTAATGATTATACATCTGAAAAGGCGATGGCTTTACTCAAATCACAACTTAAAACCCTTTCCACAAAAACCAAGGAACATTCTGTAAATAACAACAAATCATCTCTCGATAAAGAATAAAAAGGAGAAAACATATGGCACCCAAAAAAGGCGGTCTCGGCAGAGGAATTGATTCTCTGCTTATGGATAATTCTATAGAAGAAAACAGTTCTTCACAGGCGGTCAAGCTCAATATACTTGATATTGAACCCAACAAAGAGCAGGCAAGAAAGAATTTTGACGATGCAGCGCTTTCAGAGCTTGCCGATTCAATTGCGCAGCACGGCGTTTTGCAGCCGCTTCTTGTACGCCCGATTTTCGGCGGAGGCTATCAGCTTATTGCAGGCGAAAGAAGATGGAGAGCAAGCCGCCTCGCAGGTCTGACTCAGGTGCCTGCAATCATCAAAGAGCTGACAGATGAGGAAGCCGCTGTTATTTCTTTAATAGAAAATTTGCAGCGTGAGGACCTCAATCCCGTTGAAGAAGCTCTCGGCTTTGCAAGCCTTATAAAAGATTTCAGCCTGACTCAGGATGAAGCAGCAAAAAAGGTCGGCAAATCCCGCCCTGCAGTTGCAAATGCTCTGCGTTTGCTCAAGCTTCCCGAAAAGGTGCTTGATTATGTGCGTGAAGGCAAGCTTTCCGCAGGTCACGCAAGGGCAATTGCCGCAATAGAGGATGAAAAAACCGCCCTGCTCGCAGCAGAAGCGGTAATCGAAAAAGGTCTTTCCGTAAGAGAAACCGAAAGAATGGTCAAGGCTCTCACCGCAGAAAAGAAAGCGAAAAAGCCTTCTAAATCAAGGCATTCTTTCTTCGATGAGGTTGAGCTCTCGCTCAATAACTCTCTCGGCAGAAAAGCAAAGGTTATCACCAAAGACGGCAAAGAGGGCGGCACGCTCGAAATCGCATTCTTTGATAAGGATGACCTTGCAAGGATTGCAAACATTCTCGCTGCTCTGGAATAATAAAGACTTAACGGGTGCATCAAAGCACCCGTTTCAGCTTGTCGGAAAACCTGTTTTTCGGCAAGGTGTGGCTGTTGAGAAAGGAAGCTGAATGGCGTTTTCTTCGCTTGAAGGTGTATACAGATACATCGAAAAGCGAAAAAACGTCAAATAAACGAAAATATTTATTCAATCCTCCGTCATTTTCTTGCGAAAATGCCACCTCCTTTCAAAAGGAGGCTGTTGCAGGTTTACGCCATATATTTCGTTTATGCTTCAGCGACTTTATCGACAGTCAAAACGGGTGCATCAGAGCACCCGTTTTTTATTCTGCCCTGACCTTATTAAGTGCTTCAAGAGGGTCAACGTTTTTGCCGTCAATCAGAACCTCAATGTGCAAATGGTCGCCGTCGCCTGCCTCAACTGGAATATGACCGAGCGAACCGATTTTCTCGCTTTTTTCAACAAATGCTCCTTCGGGAAGAACGCTGCCGCTTTTGAGGCCGCAATATCTGACCGTCATGCCGTTGCCGTGGTCGATTTCGGCAACCGTACCCCAGAAGCTGTCATCATAAACCTTTGTTATCCTGCCGTCTGCAACCGCATCAACACTGTTGCCTGCCGCACCGCCGAAATCAACGCCGTTATGAACTCTCCAATCGCCCATTGTTTCGCTGTAAACCATTTCGCCTGCGCTGTAATCCTTGATAATGCTGTTGCCCATTGCCATTGCGAAGCTGCCCGAATAAGGCAGCTCTTCTTTTTTTGCAGCCGTAGTTTCGTCATCCCTGCTGTCACGGATACCGGTTACCCCGATGTTAACGGCGTTCGTTTCGGGCACGGTCGGAACGTTTCTCTCGCTCCATTCAATGCTGACTCTTGAAAAACCTGTTTCTTCAAGAACTCCCGAGCCGCTCGGAGTGAGACTGATTACCGCTGCCGCCGCAACCGCAACAATGCAGATTCCGAGCGCCGCATATATATTTCCGTTTTTGATTTTCTGTTTCATGGCTATGCTCCTTTGATTTTATTACGCAATTATTTTTGCCGCATTTATGTCGGATTATTCCAAACAGATAATAAATCAGTCAAACACCCTGAAACATCACAAAAAATTGCCTTTTTTAAGTAATAAATTAAAAATTTCTCTTGATACTTGTATAATTTTCTGTCATAATAATAGGGTATAATTATAAATAGACTGGAAGTGTATACTATTGGATAACAAAAAACTTGCTCAGCTTTTGTTTCCCCATATTGATAAAACTCCCGATTATTATGAGGAGCTTTACCCCGAAAGAGGGCTTGCTGAGGGCGCAAGGGTAACAAGATTTGCTCCTTCCCCCACAGGCTATCTCCATATCGGCGGTCTTTTCGGTGCGCTTGTTGATGTGCTCACCGCACAGGCAACAAACGGCGTTTCATATTTAAGAATTGAAGATACCGATAAAAAGCGTGAAATTGATGACGGCGTTTCCGCAATCATCAACGGCTTTGATTATTTCGGAGTTGAATTTAACGAAGGCGTAACGGGCTTCGGCACGGAAAAGGGCGCATACGGTCCTTATACTCAAAGCCGGCGTGCCGAGATTTATCAGACAATTGCAAAAAGCCTTGTTGAAAAAGGTCTTGCATATCCCTGCTTCTGCACGGCAGACGAGATTTCCGAAATCCGTGAGCAGCAGGAAAACGGCGGTGCTCTTATAAGAGGATATTTCGGCAAATGGGCAAAATGCCGCGAGCTTTCAATTGAAGATATAGAAAAGAATCTTGCCGAGGGCAAGCAATGGGTGCTCCGTCTGCGTTCAGGCGGCAGCGAGGATAAAAAGATTATCTTTGACGATGTTATCAGAGGCAAAATCGAAATGCCCGAAAACATAATAGACGAGGTTCTTCTTAAGTCCGACGGAATTCCCACCTACCATTTCGCTCATGCCTGCGATGACCATTTCATGAGAACAACGCATGTTATCAGAGGCGAGGAATGGATTTCCTCCGTGCCCAAGCATATCGAGCTTTTCAAGGCATGCGGATATAAAGTTCCGAAATACGCACATACTCCTCAGGTGCTCAAGACCGACGAAGAAACAGGCGATAAACGCAAGCTCTCAAAGAGAAAAGACCCCGAAGCAGCTGTCGGCTATTTTGTAGAGGGCGGCTTTCCCAAGGAGAGTGTTCTTGAATATCTGCTCACTCTCATCAACTCAAACTTTGAGGACTGGCGCAGAGCAAATCCCAAAGAAGATATTTCAAAATTCCCCTTCAATCTCAAAAAGATGAGCTCAAGCGGCTGCCTCTTTGACCTTGTTAAGCTCAACGACGTGAGCAAGAATGTTATCTCCGTTATGAGTGCAAAAGAGGTTTATGAAAATATCGCTGCATGGGCAAAGGTGTATGACCCCGAGTTTTATGATATTTTCAGCGCAGATCCCGAATTTTCAACAGCGGTTATGAATATTGACCGCGAGAATCCCAAGCCCCGCAAGGATATCGCAAGATGGAGCGAGGTTAAAGATTATGTGGCTTATTTCTTCAAGCCCCTCTATCAGCCCGATTATACTCTGCCCGAAAATATTTCAAAGGCAGATGCTGCGGCAATAGCTGAAAAATATCTTGCAGAATTTAACCTTGCCGACGATAAGGACCAATGGTTTGCAAGAATCAAGGATATGTGCGAGCCTCTCGGCTTCACACCCAATGTCAAGGAATTCAAAAAGAATCCGGATGCATTCAAAGGTCATGTTGGTGATGTTTCAACGGTTATCAGAATCGCTCTCACATCACGCAGAAACACTCCCGACCTTTACTCGATAATGCAGCTTCTCGGTGAGGATGAAATCAGAGCAAGGCTTACCGAAGCAATCGAGAGCTTCAGATAAATCAGGTGCGGACAGAGTCCACCCTTAATTATTGATTATTAATTATTCACTTTCACAGAAAGGATGTATGATATATGGATGAAATCAACACCACATCAAATTTTATATATGATTTTATTGATGAGGACCTTGCAAACGGAGTCAATACAAGAATTCAGACCCGTTTTCCCCCCGAGCCCAACGGTTACCTGCATATAGGTCACGCAAAGGCTATCTGCATTGACTTCAGCACAGCCGAAAAATACGGCGGCGAATGCAACCTGCGCCTTGATGATACCAACCCCTCAAAAGAGGATGTTGAATATGTTGACGCAATCAAGGAAGATATCGAATGGCTCGGCTTCAAATGGAACAAGGTTCTTTATGCATCAAGCTATTTCGATTTTATCTATGAATGTGCAATCAAGCTTATCAAGAAAGGCAAGGCTTATGTCTGCGACCTTTCGGCTGATGAAATCAGAGAATACAGAGGCACTCTCACCGAGCCCGGCAAAAACAGCCCTTACAGAGAACGTTCGGTTGAAGAAAATCTTGACCTCTTTGACAGAATGACCAAAGGCGAGTTTGCTGACGGAGAAAGAACTCTTCGTGCAAAAATAGATATGGCATCGCCCAACATCAATATGCGTGACCCTGTTATTTACAGAATCGCTCATGTTTCCCACCATCAGACAGGCGATAAATGGTGCGTTTACCCGATGTATGACTTTGCGCATCCTCTTTCAGATGCCAGAGAGGGCGTAACTTATTCACTTTGTTCACTCGAATTTGAAAATCACAGACCTCTTTATGACTGGTTCATTAAAGAAATCGGTTTTGAAGAGCCCCCCAGACAGATTGAGTTTGCACGCCTTAACCTCAATTATTGCGTAACAAGCAAGAGATACTGCCTTGAAATGGTGCAGAAGGGTATCGTTGACGGTTGGAATGACCCCAGAATGATTACCCTCAGCGGTATGAGAAGAAGAGGCTATCCCGCAGCGGCTATCCGCGAATTCATCAACCGCATCGGTGTTTCAAAGGCAGACAGCGTTGTTGATTACGGTCTGCTTGAAGCCTGCGTAAGAGATAATCTTAACGAAAATTCTCCCAGAGCAATGGCTGTTCTCCGCCCCCTCAAGGTAATTATCGACAACTATCCCGAGGGCAAAACAGAATCAATCGAGGTTGAAATCAATCCTCTCAAGCCTGAGCTTGGTACAAGAACAGTTCAGTTCTCAAGAGAGCTCTTTGTTGAGAGAGATGATTTTATGGTTGAGCCTCCCAAAAAATATTTCAGACTCTTCCCCGGCAATGAAGTTCGCTTCAAGGGCGCATATCTCATAACCTGCAACAGCTGGGAAACCGATGAAAACGGCGAAATCACCTGTCTTCATTGCACTTATGACCCCGAAACAAAGGGCGGCGATGCTCCCGACGGAAGAAAAGTCAAGGGCACAATCCATTGGGTCAGCGCCTCTGATTGCGTTTCCTGCGAAATCCGTCTTTATGACCGTCTTTTTGCTGCGGAAAATCCCTTCGTTGACGGAAAAGAAAATTATCTTAACCACCTTAATCCCAACTCTCTTGAAATTATTGAGGGCTGCCTTATTGAAGGTTCAATTGCAAACGCAAAATGCGGCGACACCTTCCAGTTTATGAGGCAGGGTTACTTCTGCGTTGATAAAACTTCATCCGATGATAAGCTCATTTTCAACCGCACCGTAGCTCTCAACACTTCATGGAAATAATCGTATAAAGAAAGAGGTTTTTTCAATGAAATATGTTATGAAAGTCGTCAACGCTCTTATAGCGGCGGCAATTTTCCCCGTAGCAATTTTCCTTGACTTATTCTTCATTCAGGTTGGCACAAATGAAAAAGTTCTGGGACTCATTCAGTTAATCAATCCGGATTCAGGCGGAGTAGGTCTTGAGGATTCTTTCTCAATTTATGATTTTATTCAAATTGCAAGAGGCAAACATATTTATTCCAACATTTTCAGTAAATTAATGGAAGGCTCAGGCGATTTCACTTGGCCCGAAGCTCTTGCTCCCATCAATGCAAGGCTTATTACCTTTGCCGTTTGCTTTTTCCTTTGCCTGCTGATTGCAATTTTTATTCTTGTTTTCTCAATATGCAGCAGCAAAAGACTTCCCGTTATCCTTGCAGGTCTTGGCGGTTTTATTTCATCCATCATTATGATTTGCTGCTTTAACTCCGCATCAGGCGTGCTCACAAGAGGCGAAATTCCGATTTCTGCTATTATAAACAGCAGCGAAGGCTGGCTCATGGATTTGCTTATGGGCTTTATAGGAATTGATACTCTTATGCTTGGCGGTTTCCATTCGGGATTCATTATTATTTTTGTTTGCATCATCGTATGGACAGGCGCATTTGCAGTTATTGACCTTGGTGAAACAAAGGAAGAAAAGCTCAAGAAATCAAAGCATTAATAAAAGGCGGCATAAGCCGCCTTTTTGACTGTCTATAAAGCTGATAAAATATAAAAATACCTGTTTTATCAGCCTCACTTTTAAGGGAGGTGGCATTTTCGTAAGAAAATGACGGAGGGTTGCTTTTGCAGAAAATCATAGCGATTTGCAATCGTTGAATGCTTTCGCATTCCAATCCTCAGTCCTACGGACAGCTCCTTTCAAAAGGAGCCCATTGCCTTTAGCTACTGCTGAAATACAGAGGATTGAATAAACGAATCTGCATAAGCCGCCTTTTTAATTTTCTGCAGGCCACCATTCGCTTTCCCAGATTCGTTTGAAAACGCTTTTGCGCATTTCTTCAACCTTATCAAAATCCATTGCTTCAATGTAGCAGCTTTCAAGCTCATCATGTATTTCCTTTGCCGATTTAAGCGCTGAATAAGCCTCTTCGATAAGCTCTTTTGATGCTTTTTTGGCAAAATTCAGCTTTGCTTTACTGCATCTCATACCTTCGGAATTATAAAATCTTCTGAGCGAAACTGTTTTTGCTGCTTCGGGCGCAGGATTGCAGAATCTGTCCTTTGTAAAAAATCCGAGACCGATTTCAGGAATAATAATATGGCGGATTTTTTTCTCATTTGCAATAAACGGGCTTGAAATAACGGAAAATCCCGATGCAAGCGCATATGAGCGGATTTCATTAATTGCAATCGCCGCAGCAACGCCGAAATCATCTTCAAAAATTATTTTTTTGTCGCACATTTCATTTACTGTTTCGTTGAAAAAATAAAATCCTTCAGGAGTTACGGCATCAAGGAGCCTCAATTTTTCAAGACCGATTCTGCCCGAGGGTCTTTTGAAAAAACGTGCGGCAATTCTTGCGGCATAGCGTTCAAGCTTTCGCTTTTCAAGATTTTCGCGGCAGATTTTCTCTCCGTCTGCATAAATCGAAAAAGCGGAATCGATAAATCTTCTGCTTCGTCGGTGGCAATCCTTGTTTTTATCGGTCAGCTCAATTATTTTTTTGCTGTTTTCACGCAGCTTTTGTTTATTCCAGCATTCTCCGAGGGGAACAATCTCCGCAGATGCACCGGGATACTCGGGGTCCATCGTGTGAGGGGCAGTTGCATCCGCAATGCAGACCCTCAATGACGGAATTATAAGCCCGTCAAGTGAATCGGGATCCGAAGAGCAGAAGATTCTTTCACATTCAATATCCCTGCTTTCAATCTCATCCGCTATTTTTTTCATGAAAGAAGATTTTCCCGTGCCGGGACCTCCCTTTATCAAAAAAGTATACTGTCCTTCAATTTTCGGAGTAAGCCGGTCAAAGAGCGAAAAAAAACCGTTTCTTCCGCTTGAACCGAGAAAATAAGATTGCTTCATCTGAAAACCTCCCTCTGTATTAGTAAATTATTCCGAAACAGAGCAAAATGTGAAAAAACAGGCGGTTTATTATTGTTATTTTTTCAAAAATAAGCCCTAAAAACAAAAATTACACTTGATATTATTATAAAAATAATATATAATATATCGGTAAGTACAAAATAAAGTAAGCAGAGCTTTATTTTGGTCATGTGGCGTGTGGGTCCTGTGCGACAGGATACCGTGAACCATGTCAGGCGGGTGAACCGAGCAGCATTAAGCGGACAATCTTGTGCGCCACAGTCTGCCTGCCGCCATATGACCAAGACAAAGCTCTTCTTTTTTTAAATAACCTTTTAAACGGGGGAGTGAAAAGAATGTATCAGGCATTATACAGAAAGTGGCGTCCGAAAACCTTCAGCGATGTTTACGGTCAGCCCCATGTTACCAAAACTCTTCAGAGCCAGCTTGAAAGCGGCAGAATTTCTCATGCTTATCTTTTCACGGGCTCGAGAGGTACGGGCAAAACAACCTGCGCAAAAATTCTTTCAAAAGCGGTTAACTGCCTTTCTCCCGTTGGCGGCAATCCCTGCAACGAATGCGAAATCTGCAGAGGCATTGAAAACGGTTCAATTCTCGATGTTATTGAAATCGACGCAGCCAGCAACAACGGCGTTGATAATATCCGTGATCTTCGTGAAGAGGCAAATTTTACTCCCGTTAACGCAAAATACAGGGTTTATATCATCGACGAAGTTCACATGCTTTCAATCGGTGCTTTCAATGCTCTTCTTAAAACTCTTGAAGAGCCGCCCTCACACGTTATTTTTATCCTTGCTACAACAGAAATTCATAAACTGCCTGCAACCATTCTTTCCCGTTGCCAGAGATTCGATTTCAAGCGAATCTCTCCCGAGGATATCACCGCAAGGCTTGTTTATGTTGCAGAAAAAGAAAATGTTACCCTCACGGAAAATGCGGCTGCTCTGATTGCAAGAATTGCCGACGGCGGCATGAGAGATGCTCTCTCGCTGCTTGACCGCTGCTTTGCCATGGGCAATCTTATTGATGAAGATGCCGTAAGCGCTGCGGCAGGCATTGCAGGCACGGTTCATCTCTTTTCTTTCTCTGAATTCATCGCAAAGGGCGATTTCACCTCTGCATTAAAGCTTGTTTCAAAGCTTCATAACGAATCCTGCGATATAGATTCTCTCTGCACCGAGCTTACATTGCATTTCAGAAACCTTATGGTTGCAAAAACCGTTAAAGAATGCGAGGGTCTTATCGTTTGCTCAAAGGATGAGCTTGAAAAAATAAAATCAAGAGCAGGTGAACTGAAGCTTTCAAAAATTCTTTCCTGCATTGATATTCTTGAAAAAGCGGCATCTAACATCAAAAATGCCGTCAATAAAAAAATTCAGCTTGAAGCCGCAGTTATCAAAATGTGTTCTCCCGCATCATCAGGCGCTGTAAGCGAAGAGCTTGAAGAAAGAATTGCCGCACTTGAAAATAAAATCAACTCTTTAGCTGCTGGAAATCCCGTTTCTGCTCCGAGAGAAACAAGCTATAATGTAAACAAAACCGTTCAGCAGCCTGAAACAGTTAATCAGGAAGCAGAAACAAAAGAAGAAAAAAAAGAGGATGCTCATATAATAAATAAAACTTATACCGAGCAGCCTGCAGCAGAGCCTTCTGTTGATGACGGACCCTTTAATAACTGGTCTGATGTGCTTGAGGCTCTCAAAAAATATGATATTCCGCTTTTCGGTATCATGGCAAACTCAACCGCAATTATAAAAAACGGCAGAGTTATCATTAATTCCGATAACCCCACCCTGTTTGATTTCATCTGCTCCGATACTCATTCGAGAGAGCTTTCCAGAGCAATTTATGATGTTCTCGGCAAGAAGATGAAAATTGCCGTTTCAAATACCGAAAAAGCAAAATCGGCAACAAGTCCGCTTGAAGACTTGAAAAATAAAATAAATCAGTTTAATAATAATTGATATACGGAGGAAATTAATATGAAAGCAAGAATTCCCGGCGCTCCCCAGGGCGGCAATATGATGAAAAAAATTCAGGAAATGCAGGAAAATATGCAGAGAATTCAGCAGGAGGTTGAAGCAACAGAGTTTTCTTCTTCCGTAGGCGGAGGCGCAGTTGAGGTTGTTGTTAACGGTGCTCATGAAGTAACAGCAGTTAACCTTAAGCCCGAAATTGTTGACCCCGAAGATATCGAAATGCTTCAGGACCTCATTATTTCCGCTTTTAATGAAAGCATCCGCAAGGCAAACGAAGCTATGGAAAAAGGCATGGAAAGAGCTAAAGGCGGTCTTTCTATCCCCGGTCTGCTTTAATGAGCGGCTTTACTCCTTCTCTTGACAGGCTGATAGAGCAGTTTGCAAAGCTTCCGTCTGTCGGTAAAAAAAGTGCGCAAAGGCTCGCTTTTCATATTCTTTCAATGACCGATGCAGATGCAAAGGCTTTCACTGAAACAATCGAAAAAGCAAGAAGCTCAATCAAGCGCTGCGAAATCTGCTGCAACCTTACTGACGGCAAGGTATGCTCGGTCTGCAATTCGCAGTCAAGAGATAAATCAGTTATCTGCGTTGTTGAGGACCCGAGAGATGTTATCGCAATCGAGCGCACACATGAATTCAACGGTCTTTATCATGTGCTTCACGGCGTTATTTCGCCCATGAATGATATCAACCCCGAGGATATCTGCATTAAAGAGCTGATTTTGCGCCTTGGCGACGATACCGTTAAAGAAGTTATCATGGCAACCAATCCAACGGTTGAGGGCGAAGCAACCTCAATGTATATTTCAAGGCTTATCAAGCCTCTGGGAGTCAGTGTCAGCAGACTTGCTTACGGCGTACCCGTTGGCGCAGACCTTGAATATGCCGATGAATTTACGCTCATCAGAGCCATGGAAGGCAGAAAAGAACTGTAATTCAATAAATAATTTCGGTCAAAGGCGTAGCCTTTCCTTAACTTTTCACTATTCATTCTTCATTATTCACTGATAAAGTTTTCCACATATTTATACTTTTCCACATACGGGTTTTCCACATCTTAACATTGACAATTTTTTGCAGGTTAATAAGTGAAAGTTTTCCACCTGCGTGTGTAAAAAATTCAAATGCCGCAAACGTTTGCAGTCAACGGTTCTGCGAGTTATACCATATTTTAACGCACACTACTGTTACTACTATTAATTAAGATAAGATACACATTATATAAAAGAAATTCCAAAAGCTTTTCTAAAAAAGCACGTTTTCATATCCGTGAAAAAGTGCAAAACTTCAGGAGGCACAAAATGAAAGTAATTTGTAATTCTCTCGAGCTTTCCGAAGCTTGCCAGAATGTTTCAAGAGCAGCATCCTCAAAAACAGCTATTCCTGCAATTGAGGGTATACTTATGGTTGCAAAAAACGGAATGCTCACTCTCACAGGTTATGACCTTGAAATGGGCATCAGAACTGTTCTTGCAGCAAGAGTTGAGGAAGAGGGCGAGCTTGTTCTTAATGCTCATATGTTCAGCGAAACTCTCCGCAAGCTGCCTGAAAGCACAGTCAGCATCGACAGCGATTCAAGGCACATTGCTTCAATAACAAGCGGCGAATTTGAATCAACCCTTATCGGTATTTCATCAGAAGAATATCCTGAACTGCCTTCAGTTTCGGGCGGATATCATATTGATATTGATGAAAATATACTTAAAGATATGGTCAGAAAAACAATTTTTTCTGCCGCAATCAAGGATAGCAAAATTGTTCACACAGGTATTAAGTTTGAGATTGAAGAAAATCACATCCGCCTTATTGCCGTTGACGGTGTGCGCCTTGCAATCAGAAACGAGCCTATTGAGTATACGGGCGAAAATCTTTCATTTGTTGTTCCTGCAAAAACGCTTTCTGAAGTTGTTAAACTCATGAACTTCAACGAAGACCCCGTTACAATTGAAATAGGCAAAAGACACATCATTTTCGGTGTTAACGGTTACAGCGTTATTTCCCGTTTGCTTGACGGCGAATTTCTTAATTATAAGGCTGCTATTCCCTCGGCGACAAAAACCGTTATAAATGTTGATACAAGAAGCCTTATTGACAGTATAGACAGAACATCGCTTATTATTACCGATAAAATTAAAAGCCCCGTTAAGTGCGTTTTCGGCGATAATATGATCAAGATTTCGAGCATCACATCGCTCGGCACTGCAAATGATAAGCTGCCTGCAAGAATTGAAGGCGATGATTGTACAATCGGATTCAACAATAAATATATGCTTGATGCGCTTAAGGTTTGCGATACCGACGAGGTAAAAATCATGCTCAACGGTTCAGTTGCTCCCATTCTTATCGTTCCTCCCGAGGGCGATGAATTTATATTCCTTATTCTTCCCGTGAGGCTGAAAAATGAGAATTAAAGTTAAAGTTGCCGAAAAACAGAAGGTAATAAAAAAGATTGATACAGATTATATAAGGCTTGATGCTTTTCTTAAAATGAATGATGCCGTGCAGTCAGGCGGACATGCAAAAATCGTTATTCAGGAAGGCGAAGTCAAGGTTAACGGCGAGGTTTGCACCATGAGAGGTAAAAAGCTTCGCAAAGGCGATGCAGCCGAATTTGAGCGCATTATTTATATAGTTGACTGAAAATGAGGGCGGTTTTAAAAAAATCGCCCCACTTTTTAAATTTTTTTGAAAGGAATGGTAAAAAGTTGATAATTAATTTCCATTCCGCAAAAAATTTCAGAAATATTGATTCGGTTGAATTTACTCCGCATCCCGAAATGAACGTTATTTACGGCGAAAACGGTCAGGGCAAAACAAACATAATCGAAAGCATCTGGATGATGACGGGATTTTATAGCTTCAGGGCAAGGAAAAATGCTCAGCTTATTCAGCAGGGCTGCGATGAGGCTGAAATTGAAACAATGTTTTATTCACAACAGCGTGAACAAAATGCTGTTATGAAAATCGGTAAGCGCAAGGAAATTGAGCTAAACGGAGTGAAAGAAGAATCTCCCAGAGTTATGATGGGTAAATTTTTTGCCGTTGTTTTTTCTCCGAATACTCTCGGAATTGTTCAGGACGGACCATCCGAAAGACGCAAAATGCTTGATATTGCGCTGAGCCTTATAAAACCGAATTATGCCGTTCTGATGTCACGCTATCTGCGTGTGCTTGACCAGAGAAATGCTCTGCTCAAAAAATATGCCGAAAGAAAATTTGATTTGGTTTATTTTGAGCCATGGGATGAGGAATTGGCTTCAATAGGCTCAAAAATCATCAAATACAGGCTTGATTATATAGAAAACCTCTGTGCTCTTACAGCCGATATTTATAAAGGAATCAGTTCAGGCAGAGAAGAATTTTCTTTTTATTATGATTTTTCGAAAGAAAATATTTCCGAAAGCGAAATAAAAGAAAAGCTCAAAGAAAATATTGAAAAATCAAGAGAAGCCGATTTCAAAAGGCTTTATACAAACGCAGGTCCGCATACTGATGATATCGTTCTCACTCTGAATGGCAGGGATGCCAGAATTTTCGGCTCGCAGGGTCAGCAGCGCTCATGTGCCCTTGCTTTAAAGCTTGGCGAAGCATCGATTATTGAAAAAATAACGGGAGAATGCCCCGTTGTGTTGCTTGACGACGTTATGAGTGAGCTTGACGAAGGCAGGCAGACGTTTATTCTTAATTATCTTGATAATTGGCAGGTTTTTATTACTTGCTGCGACCCCTCACAGCTTCTGCGCTCAAAAAAAGGCAAGGCGTTTGAGGTTAAAGAGGGAAAAATAAGCGAAATGGGGTAAATTATGTATCTTCATCTCGGAATGGATAAAGTCATAACATTTGATGATATCATTGGAATTTTTGACCTTGATACAACAACGGTTTCAAAAAACACAAGAACTTATCTTGCCAAGGCGGAAAAAGCAGGTATAGTTGAAAATGTTTGCTATGATTTGCCTAAATCCTTTATTGTTTGCCGCAATAAAAAAGGCGAGGATAAGGTTTATATTGCGCAGATTTCGTCAACAACTCTTCAAAAAAGAACAGGTTATGTTGACAGCATCAGTAACTTATAAAAAAATGGCAGGAATTACTCCTGCCATTATCTGTTATAATAAAAAAAACGGGTGGAATCAAGCCACCCGTTAATTTTTTGTAATTAGTCCTCGCAGCAATCGTCGCAATCGCAGTCGCAGTCACATTCAAACTCAAGAAGCTCGCCGCAGTTGGGGCATTCAATGCTTCCTTCGTCAAGTGTGTCAGCGTCAATGCCGATAACTTCGCCGCAAGTGGGGCATTCTACATCGTAGAATTCGTCATCGTCATCATAGCAATCGTCGCAGCAGCAATCGTCATCGTCAAGCTCTTCATAAACGAAGCCTTCAAGCTCGTCAAGGTCCTCATCAACAGCGTCAAGCTGCTCTGAGATGAGATCCATGCCGTCTTCAAGATCAGCAACTGTGAGAGCAAGATCATCAAGAATGTCGATCATAGCCTTGATAACTTTATTTTCGGGCTTGCTTTCATCAAGAGCAAGACCTTCTGCAAGACCTTTAAGATAAGCAACTTTTTCTGTAAGTGTCATAATAAGCTCCTCCTATATAGGAAAATATTTTTTACAGGTTAATTATGCTCTTGAGAGATATTCGCCTGTTCTTGTGTCAATGTTAATCATTTCGCCCTCGTCAATGAAAAGAGGAACCTTGATTTCTGCACCTGTTTCAACAGTTGCGGGTTTTCTAGCGTTTGTTGCGGTGTTACCTGCAAATCCGGGGTCTGTTTTTGTTACCTAAAGACTAACGAATGTAGGGGGTTC
>JAZNPG010000096.1:0-2560 GCA_045589555.1 Acutalibacteraceae bacterium | reverse complement strand
AAAAACTTGCAAAAAATCCCGAATATGCACGAACTATCGGGGTAGAGATATCAAACAAAAAAGACGGCAAGGATAATTCAGACGGCAATATAATAATATCAAGGAGTGATTTATATTGATTGAAATAATATTTTCGATTCTCGCAATCTGGCTTTTCTTCAAAGCCATCGGATTGGCATTCAAGATAACTTGGGGTGCGGCAAAAATCGTTGCAACAATACTGCTTGCAATCGCAGTCCCCGCATTCATCCTGCTCGCAATCTTCGTAGGCGGATTCGTTCTGCTCTTACCCGTTGTACTGATCACAGGTGCGGTGGGATTGCTTAAGGCGTGCGGTTAAAGCTTGACTGAATATTGATTTGCAGTATTATTCGTGTTAAAATCAAATAAAGGAGTGAAAAACATGAAAAAATCAGGTGTAGTACCTGTTATTACAGGTTTGATTACGGGCTTGGTTACAGCTCTGATTGTATCAGCAGCGGGATTTTTTATTTCAAGCACCGCAATCAATATCCACAATCCCGGCTTTTGGGTTATTGTTATCCTTGCTCTGTTTGCGGCAATCCTTACCGGTAGACTTGCAAAAGGGTGCAAAGATTTCGGTTGGATAACCGTTTCAAAAAAGACAGGTTCAAAGGGACGAACAAAGAAACACAGCGAATTCAGATTTTCAATAGTGCCTTACATTCTGCCCATCGCCTTGACTGTTATCATTATCGGAGCAGGCGTTATCGGCAGCACTATGTTCAACGCAACCTCTTATGCAAAAATTCTGAAGGTTAATGACTCTGATTTCACCGCCGATTTATCGGAGTCCGTTGAAACAGATTCCATAGCTCTCATGGATACCGCCTCGGCACGAATGCTCGGCGACCGTGAAATAGGTGCTCTTTCGGATGTTGTAAGCCAGTTTGATGTTTCAAACGATTACATACAGATTGACTACAACGGAAAACCCGTAAAGGTTTCTGCTCTTGAATATGCAGGTTTTTTCAAATGGATGAACAACAAAGAGGGCGTCAAAGGTTATGTTACCGTTGACCCCGTTTCAATGTCAGCTTCGTTTGAAAAATCCGAAGGCATGAAATATATTCCCTCCGCCTATTTTCTTGAAGATGCAAAAAGACACATCTGGCTGGAATATCCCACGTTGATGACAGAGAATCTTCATTTTGAAATCGATGAAAGCGGAAAGCCTTATTATGTTGCATCAATCGTTGATAAAACAATTTCTCTCTTCGGCGGAAAAACCGTCATCGGATGCATTGTTCTTGATCCCGTATCTGGCGAAACCGTCAGATATGATGTTGCGGATATTCCGAGATGGATTGATGTTGTTTTCTACGGCGACCTTATCTGTGAACAGTATAACTGGTACGGAATGTATCAGAACGGATATATGAACAGTCTGTTTGCCAAAAAAGGCTGCAAGCAGGTTACAACCTACAGCTCCGAGGATGATTCCTCAGACGAAACTCCCGTTTCCGATTACGGTTATGTTGCCAAAGACGGCGATATATGGATATATACGGGCGTTACTTCCGTTAACGGCGACAGCTCAAACATCGGCTTCCTTCTTGCCAACGAAAGAACGGGCGAAAACCGCTACTATGCGATTGCAGGTGCCGATGAAAAATCCGCTATGGCAGCCGCAGAGGGCGAAGTTCAGGAAAAAGGCTATCAGGCTTCGTTCCCCTCTTTGATTAATGTTGAGGGAAATCCCACCTATATTATGGTGCTTAAGGATTCAGGCGGACTTGTGAAGCTTTACGCCGCAGTCAATGTTGAGCAGTACAACATCGTAACAACTGCCGCAACTCAGGCAGAATGTATCGCAAAATACAAAGCTATGCTCGGCATAAGCGAAGTTCAGACTCCTGCCGATGAAACGAAGAATGTAACCGTTACAATCGCTTCCGTAAAATATATAGATATTGACGGAAACACATATATTTATCTGATTGACACAGAAAACAACATTTTCAAGGCAAAAGCATCAGAGCACGAAAATATGCTGCTGCTTGAAGCAGGCGATACCGTTGAGCTTTCCTGCACGGGTTCAAAAATATTAGCTTGCAAGCAGATTGTCGGTTAAAAAATCAAGCCGCCCGAGCGTAAAATCTCGGACGGCTTTTGCATTATATCCTCTTTTTCATAAGTCCGTGCTTGTTGCAGTAGATATACAAATATCCTTTGCCACGGAGTTGTAAGCGTGTTTCTGCGTTGCCTTCGGGATAGAATTTAACAAACTGCACTCTGTCGGATGTCAGATATGCGATAAACGAAATAAAATGAGATTTTGTCATTTCGTGGTTGACCGTTATGAAATGCTCGTCTTCAACCTTTTCAACGGTTACACCGTGTGCTTCGTCAACATCTTCCGCTTCAAGCGGCGGCAGAGTTATTCCACAGCAGCTTATAACCGTGTCACCCGTTGTGCGGATTACGTTACCGCATACGGGACAGACGTAAAACTTTGAACGCAGGATATTTGACGAAATATTTTTATTGATAACCGTATCGCCTGACATCAGCTCCATAACCGAAACTCCGAGAGCCT
>JAZNPG010000095.1:0-1719 GCA_045589555.1 Acutalibacteraceae bacterium | reverse complement strand
TTTTTGATGTTGAAGAAACCGCAATCGGAGCAACTATTGTTAAGAATGAATATGAAAGAATACTTGCGGAAGAGGAGAGAGATGTTATCATTTCTTCCTGCTGTCATTCAATAAATCTTCTGATTCAGAAGCATTATCCCGCAGCACTCGAATATCTTGCCGATGTTATGTCCCCAATGCAGGCACACTGTCAGGATATTAAAAAGCGTATTCCCAACGCAAAAACCGTTTTTGTAGGTCCTTGCGTTGCCAAAAAGGATGAGGCTGAATATTACGAAGGTATTGCAGATGCTGTTCTCACATTCGAGGAACTTACCGAATGGCTCAAAGAAGAAAATATTGAGCTTGAAGCAATTTCTGATAAAGATGAATTCAGCCGTGCCAGATTCTTCCCCACAACGGGCGGCGTGCTCAAAACAATGACCGAAACGAGCGACTATACATACGTTGCCATTGACGGCGTTGAAAACTGTATTGCCGTTCTCAAAGATATTGAAAAAGGTAAGATTCATAAGTGCTTCATTGAAATGTCGTCTTGCGTGGGAAGCTGCGTAGGCGGTCCCGTTATTGAAAAATATCACCACACCTCAAACATCAAGGACTATATTGAAGTTGCAAACTATGCAGGAAGCAAGGATTTTGAGGTGGACCAGCCCAAAGCAATCGAGCTCAAAAAGAATTTCAGTTTCATTGAAAGAAAGCTTCCTTTGCCTTCAGAAACGGAAATCAACAACATTCTCCGTCAGATGGGTAAATTCAAGCCTTCCGATGAGCTCAACTGCGGATCGTGCGGCTATAATACCTGCCGTGAAAAGGCAATTGCAATTTCACAGGGCAAGGCAGAATTTTCAATGTGTCTGCCTTACCTTAAGGATAAAGCAGAAAGCTTTTCCGACACAATCGTTAAAAACACTCCAAACGGACTTATCGTTCTCAACGAACAGCTTGAGGTTCAGCAGATAAATACCGCTGCAAGAAAGATTATGAATATCCGCAGTGCGTCCGATGTTCTCGGCGACCAGGTAATCAGAATCCTTGACCCAAGCGTGTTTATGACCGTTCTTTCAACGGGCAGAGATGTCCGTGATCAGCGTGTATATCTTGCAGAATACAAGAGATACGTTGAGCAGACTGTTGTTTATGACCGTGACTCGCACCTTCTTATCGGCATTATGCGTGATGTTACCGATGAAGAAGCGGAGCGTGAAAAGAAGGAGAATATCAGCCGTCAGACCGTTGAGGTTGCTGACAGAGTTGTTGAAAAGCAGATGCGTATTGTTCAGGAAATTGCATCACTTCTCGGAGAAACAGCCGCAGAAACAAAAATCGCTCTTGCGAAGCTGAAGGAGTCGATTACCGATGAATGATTTGTGTGCAGATATCGGCTATAAAAGCGTCAATCACTACGGCGAAGAGCTTTGCGGCGACCACGTTGACGTTGTTGAACAGGATGAAAATTCAACCGTTATCGTTCTTGCTGACGGTCTCGGAAGCGGAGTAAAAGCAAGCATTCTTTCAACTTTGACATCAAAGATAATTTCAACAATGATGGCAGAGGGTTTGCCTCTTGAAGAATGCGTTTCAACCATTGCCGCAACCCTTCCCGTTTGCTCAGTCAGAGGTGTAGCATACTCTACTTTTACTATCATTCACCTCAAGAATAATGATATTGCCGAAGTTATTCAGTATGATAATCCGCAGGTAATCATCATCCGTGAT
>JAZNPG010000094.1:0-4909 GCA_045589555.1 Acutalibacteraceae bacterium | reverse complement strand
GTCGCAGGATGTTAACCGTCCCGGTCTGATTTTAACAGGGTTTGATAATTATTTTGACCCTGCCCGAATTCAGTTTATCGGTCTTACGGAGCTTGAATACATAAAGAGCCTTGATAAAGAACAGTTTATCGAATGCTCCGAGAGATTCCTTTCAAAAAGACCTGCCGCGGTTATTGTTACCCGTGACCTTAAATGCAGCAGAAGTTTTCTTGAGATAGCAAAAAAATATGAGGTTCCGATTCTCGGTACATCCGAGGCTACTTCAAGCTGTATGGCGGCAGCAATTTCATATCTTGGCGTAGAGCTTGCACAGAGAATTACCCGGCACGGCGTACTTGTTGAGGTTTACGGCGAAGGTGTTCTCATTCTCGGCGACAGCGGTGTTGGTAAAAGTGAAACGGCTCTTGAGCTTATCAAGAGAGGTCACAGACTTATCGCTGACGATGCGGTTGAAATCAGAAGAGTTTCAAACAAAACTCTCGTTGGTTCAGCGCCCGATAACATCCGCCATTTCATTGAGCTTCGCGGCGTAGGCGTTCTTAATGCAAGGCGTCTTTTCGGTATGGGTGCGGTTAAGCTCACCGAAAAAGTTGATATGGTTGTTCAGCTTGAACCGTGGGACAGCGAGAAGGTTTATGATCGCCTCGGTCTTGAAAACGAATATACTGAAATCCTCGGTATCAATGTTCCTGTAACAACCGTTCCCGTTAAACCCGGCCGTAACCTTTCAATTATTATTGAAGCTGCCGCAATGAATAACAGGCAGAAAAAGATGGGCTATAATGCGGCAAGAGAGCTCCTTCACAGCCTCGGAATGACTGATGACATCATTCCTGCTAAAAAAGAGCTTGAATTCTGGCACGATTTTTAAAAATTAATAAGGATATATTTTCTTTGGAGGTAATAAACTATGTACAGAATAGGTGTTGATCTCGGCGGCACAAATATCGCAGTTGGTGTTGTTGATGAAAGCATGAAAATTATCGGCAGAGGCAAGGTGAAAACCAGATGTCCCAGACCTGCAGCAGAGATTTTTGACGATATCGCTCTTGCAGTTGATATGGCAGTTAAAGATGCGGGCATTTCAATGGATGACGTTGTCAGCGTTGGTGTCGGTACTCCCGGTTCGGTAAACAAATCAAACGGTTACATTGAATTTGCAAATAACCTTGATTTCAATCAGGTTCCTGCAAAGGAAATGCTTGAAGAAAGAATCGGCAAACCCGTTTATCTTGATAACGATGCAAACTGTGCAGCTCTCGGCGAAGCAATCGCAGGTGTCGGCAACGGTGTTGAAAACTTCGTAGCCGTTACTCTCGGCACAGGGGTTGGCAGCGGAATTATTGTTAACGGAAAAATTGTTGTTGGCGTTAACTATTGCGCAGGCGAAATGGGTCATACTGTTATCTGCATTGACGGCATACCCTGCAATTGCGGCAGAAAGGGCTGCTGGGAACAGTATTCTTCCGCAACGGCACTTATCTCACAGACCAAGGAAGCAATGAAGAAAAACCCCGACAGCATTATGTGGGAAATGACAGGTGGCATTGATAATGTCAGCGGCAGAACTGCTTTTGATGCAATGCGCAAGGGTGACGAAGCAGGCAAGGCCGTTGTTGATAAATATATCTATTATCTTTCAATCGGTATCTGCAACATCATCAACACTCTTCAACCCGAAATAATCTGCATCGGCGGCGGCGTAAGCCATGAAGGCGATTACCTTCTTAAACCTCTTCAGAAATACATTGAAGAACAGAGATACAGCATTTATTCTACAAAACAAACGCAGATTGTTGCTGCTCAGCTTGGCAATGATGCAGGCATCTTCGGCGCAGCACTTCTTGACGAATAATTTTTTCGGAGGATTCAATGAGTTCTTATACTGAAATAAAGTCAATATGCGATAAAATCGGTTGCCGATATAATGAAGACACCGTTCTTTCCGGCTGCACAAGTTTTAAAATCGGCGGCAAAGCTGATTTGTTTGTTGCGCCTGATACGGAGGATAAGCTTGCCGAAATTCTTGCCTCGTGCAAAAGAATTGGGCTTAATGTTCTTATTCTCGGCAAGGGCAGTAATCTTCTTGTTGCTGACAGCGGCTTCAGAGGTGTTGTTATCAGCACATCGGAGCTTGATAAAATTGAACTCATTGACGAAACAACGATTTATTGTCAGAGCGGAGTTGCGCTTTCAAAGCTTTGCCGCTTCGCTCTGGATAATTCGCTTACAGGGCTCGAGTTTGCTTACGGAATTCCCGGCTCTGCAGGCGGAGCTGCTTATATGAACGCAGGTGCCTACGGAGGCGAAATGAAGGATGTTCTTTATAAGTGTGACCACATTACTTCAGACGGTGAAAAAGGTTCATTTGAGGGAGAAAAACTCGATTTAAGCTACAGACACAGCGTTTATTCAAAATCCGATAAAACGGTTACCGCTCTTTTTCTTAAGCTTGAAAAGGGCGATAAAACCGCAATCAAAGCAAAAATGGATGAGCTTATGGGCAAGCGCCGCGATAAGCAGCCCCTTGAATATCCCAGCGCAGGCAGCACATTTAAAAGACCTGAGGGATATTTTGCGGGTGCACTTGTTGAACAGTGCGGTCTTAAGGGCTTCACGCTCGGCGGTGCGCAGGTCAGCGAAAAGCATGCAGGCTTTGTTGTTAATATCGGCGGAGCCACTTGCGAGGATGTGCTTGGTGTTATAAAGCATTGTCAAAAAGTTGTTTTTGAAAATACCGGTGTTTCACTTGAACCCGAGGTTGAAATTATAGGGCAGGAGGGGAGATAAATGTCGTTTTCGTCGGATGTGAAAAGCGAGCTTGCAAAAACGGAAAATCTCTTACCCTGTTGTTTGCATGCACAAGTCTACGGGCTTGTGCTTTTTGCTCATTTCTCAAAATATAATCTTTCAATAACTACCGAAAATACGGATGTTTTTGATTTATATTCATCCTATATCAATGATTACTGCGGCGTTAATACATATATCAGTGACGGCAGCAGCAAAAAATTAACAACATATGTTAAAACCGATGAGGAGAAATCAAAGGTATTCGATAAATTCGGTCACGATTTAAAAGAGCCTACTTTACGCATTAACAGAGCAAATATCAGCGAAGAGTGCTGCGCTTCTTCATTTCTCAGAGGAGTATTCCTTGCCTGCGGTACGGTAACCGCTCCCGAAAGAAGCTATCACCTTGAGTTTGTTGTCCCATATAAAAAGCTTTGCCTTGATTTTATTCATTTTCTTGAGGAGCTCGGTTTTGCTCCCAAATATATTAACCGCAAGGGCAACCATATTGTTTATTTCAAGGACAGCGAAAGCATTGAAGATATTCTTGCCGTTATAGGCGCTCAGGATGCTTCGCTCTATCTTATGGGCATCAAAATCGAAAAAGATGTCAAGAATAAAGTTAACAGAAGGCTCAATTTTGAACTTTCAAATATCAATAAAACCGTTGATGCTGCCAATGCGCAGGTTGAAGCGATAGAGTATATTGATAAAAAATGCGGCATCAATTCATTGCCGGATAATCTTCGTGAAATTGCACGTTTAAGAATAGATAATCCCGAAGCAAGTCTGCGTGATCTCGGGCAACTTATGGACGAGCCTCTGTCACGCTCGGGAGTTAACCACAGACTTGCGAAAATAGTCAGTTACGCTGAAAAACTGAAGGCAGGAGAATAATATGGCTTTCACCCATTTGCATGTGCACAGTGAATACAGTCTGCTTGACGGAGCCTGCAGAATTGAACCTATGCTTGAAAGAATCAAAAGCATGGGTCAGGATTCCGTTGCCATAACAGACCACGGTGTAATGTACGGTGTGATTGATTTTTATAAAGCCGCATTAAAAAAAGGCATTAAACCCGTCATCGGTTGTGAGGTTTATGTTGCCGCAAGATCAAGGTTTGATAAGGTGCACGGAATTGATAACGAGCGTTATCACCTTGTTTTGCTTTGTAAGGATAACACGGGATATAAAAATCTTATAAAGCTTGTTTCTGAAAGCTGGGTCAACGGTTTTTATACTAAACCGAGAGTTGATAAAGATATTCTTGAAAAATACAGCGAGGGCCTGATTGCTCTTTCGGGCTGCCTTGCAGGCGAGGTTTCAAGAAATCTTCTTCAGAATGATTATGAAGCCGCAAAGAAAACCGCTCTGTGGTATAACAGCGTTTTCGGCGACGGCAATTATTATATCGAAATTCAGAATCACGGTCTTGAGGAGCAGCTTCGCATTAACTCCGATTTAATCCGTCTTTCAAAAGAAACGGGCATTCCTCTTGCTGCAACAAACGATGCTCATTATGTTGAGAAATCCGATTATAAAATGCAGCAGGTGCTTATCTGTATCCAGACAAACCATACTCTCGGTGAGGATACGGGCCTTGAATTCGGCACGGAGGAGTTTTATCTCAAGAGTGAGGATGAAATGCTTGAAGCGTTTCCTGATTGTCCCGAAGCTGTAGCTAACACGGCTCTTATAGCCGAACGATGCAATGTTGAATTTGAATTCGGCAAAACAAAGCTTCCGCATTTTGAAGTACCCGAGGGCTGGGACCACTATGATTGGTTTTCAATGCTCTGCAACAAGGGCTTAACTGAGCGTTACGGCGAAAATCCTCCGCAGGAATACCGTGACAGACTTAATTATGAGCTTGATGTTATCAATCGCATGGGTTATGTAGATTATTATCTGATTGTTCATGATTTTATCAGGCAGGCAAAGGAAATGGGTATTCCTGTCGGTCCGGGCAGAGGCTCGGGTGCGGCAAGCATCTGCGCATATTGCATCGGAATAACAGGTATTGACCCGATGAAGCACAGCCTGCTTTTTGAGCGTTTTCTAAATCCTGAAAGAGTCAGTATGCCTGATTTTGATGTTGACTTTTGCTTTGAAAGA
>JAZNPG010000093.1:0-29689 GCA_045589555.1 Acutalibacteraceae bacterium | reverse complement strand
ATTTGACGTTTTTTTGCTTTTCGATGTATCTGTATACACCTTCAAGCGAAGAAAACGCCATTCAGCTTCCTTTCTCAACAGCCGCATTTTGCCGAAAAACAAGTTTTCGACAAAATAAGCCGCCCTGCAAAGCAGAGCGGCTCAAATCATTTTCAGTTAAGAGTGAATAATGAACAGTTATGGATAGGCTGCGCTTATGACCGGTTTATATAAAACGGGTGCGGGCTTTGTCCGCCCGAAACTTTTCACTTTTCACTATTATCTATTCACTTACAATTATTATGCTTTCTTTTTCTTTGAGAGCATGATGTTCATGAGAATGCCGAGGATAAGAGCGGTTGCGATTGATGTGATTTTGATTGCGCCGAAATCAAGAACAAGACCGCCGATACCTGCGATAAGGATAACGGAAACAACGAAGAGGTTTCTGTTATCTTCAAGGTTAACCTTCTGAACCATCTTAAGACCGCTTACTGCGATAAAGCCGTAAAGAGCCATGCAAACGCCGCCCATTACGCATGAGGGGATAGAGTTAAGGAAGATTACGAAGGGGGAGATGAAAGAAATAACCATTGCAAGAACTGCGGTTGCGATGATTGTTGCAACGGATGCGTTTCCTGTGATAGCAACGCATGCAACGGATTCGCCGTAGGTTGTGTTGGGGCAGCCGCCGAAAACAGAGCCTACGATTGAGCCGACGCCGTCGCCGAGAAGAGTTCTGTGAAGACCGGGTTCCTTGAGGAGGTCCTTCTCGATGATTGAGGAGATGTTTTTGTGGTCAGCAATGTGCTCTGCAAAAACAACAAATGCAACGGGAACATATGCTGCTGCAAGAGATGCGATGAAAGCGCCGTCGATTTCTTTGAAGCCCTTTGCTGCTTTGAGGAAAGTGAATTCGGGGATTGTAAATGCACCCATATCCTTGAAGAGGTCAAAGTTGATGATTCTGAGAGCATCGTTGCCTGTTGAAATGCCGATAATTGTGAAAACAGCGGCAACAGCATAGCCCGAAACAATACCGATGATGAAGGGGATAAGCTTGATGCCCTTCTTGCCGTATACGGAGCAAAGAGTTGTTACTGCAAGAGTAACAAGACCGCAAACGATTGCGATGAGGGGGTTAGCTGAGGGAGCGGTGCCGACAACGTCAACGATTGCGCCGTTTTCAATTGCCTGTGAAACGGTTTCAACCATGTAGCTGCCCTTCTGGAGGTCGCCTATTGCGTTACCTGCAAGAGAAAGACCGATGATTGCAACTGTGGGGCCGATAACCTGCTTGGGCATAAGCTTATCAACCCATTTAACGCCTGCAAACTTAACGATTGCAGCGATGACAACATAAACAAGACCTGCAAAGGCTGTACCGATTATAAGACCTGCGTAACCTTTTTCCATTGAAACAGCGCCTGCAAAGGCTGCGGGCATTGAGCCGAGGAATGCGAATGATGAGCCGAGGAAAACGGGGCTTCTGCCTTTGGTGAAAAGAACATAAACGAGAGTGCCGACACCTGCGCCGAAAAGAGCGGCTGCGGGCTGCATTCCGTTGCCGATAATCATGGGCACTGCAACCGTTGCTGCCATAATGGCAAGAAGCTGCTGGAATGCGAATACGATAAGCTGACCGAATTTCGGCTTATCCTTGATGTTGTAAACGAGTTTCATTTTTCAACCTCCATAAGAATGTTTTCGGTTTATTTGCCATAGATATTTTATCACCATAAACCTGCTTTGTAAACCCTTTTTGCGACATAATGCGCAACTTTATTCAGCATTTTTATGGATTGCTTTTTTCTTTTTTCAGTTTAATTATAACATCTTACAAAAAAATTTTTATTGCTTGACTTTAAACGGTTGTTGTGCTATACCTTAATAGGTTTAAAACAAATAATAAAAGAAATCAGGCGAATTAATTTGGAAACTTTATTATGCATCTCAATTGCTCTTGCGGCAGGTCTCTTCATGAGCCGTCTTTCCAAGGTGCTCAATCTGCCTTCGGTAACGGCTTATCTCGTTGCGGGAATTATCGTCGGTCCTTACTGTCTTGGCAGAATCGGTATTGACGGTCTGGGCTTTACCTCAAGCGCAAACGTAAAGGAATTTGAGATTATCTCAAATGTTGCCCTCGGATTTATCGCTTTTGCAATCGGTAACGAATTCAGGCTTTCCCAGCTCAAACAGGTTGGCAAAAAAGCAACCTTTATCGGTATTTTTCAGGCATTGATTGCAACCCTTTTTGTTGATGCCGCTCTCATCGGTCTGCATTTTGCGCTCGGCGAAAAGCTTCCGCTTCCCATGGCGATAACCCTCGGCGCAGTTGCTGCCGCAACCGCTCCCGCAGCAACGCTAATGGTTGTGCGTCAGTATAAAGCAAAAGGTAAGCTCACCGATTTGCTGCTTCCCATTGTTGCTATCGATGACGCGATAGGTCTTATTATATTTGCGGTTTCATTCGGTATTGCAAAGGCACTTGTTCACGGTCAGTTCAGCCTTATTGCTATTGTTCTTGAGCCGATTCTTGAAATCGTTTGCTCTCTTGTTCTCGGTGCTCTTATGGGTGTGCTTTTCACATTCTGCGAAAAATTCTTCAGCTCCAACAGCAAGCGTCTGAGCCTCTCGATAACATTTGTTATATTCACCGTTGCTCTTTCAATGATTAAATTTGAAATTGGCGGTGTGCATATCGGATTCTCAACGCTTCTCGTTTGCATGATGCTTGGTACAATGTTCTGCAACCTCTGCGATTTCTCATCCGAAATCATGGAAAAAACAGATAAATGGACAAACCCGCTATTCACACTGTTCTTTGTTCTCAGCGGCGCAGAGCTTGAACTGAGCGTGTTTACCGATGTTGCGATAGTCGGAATCGGTGTTGCTTATATTGCTTCACGTTCGCTCGGCAAATATGTCGGTGCATATGCAAGCGCAAAAATCTCACACTGCGACAAGAAAACCACAAAGTATCTCGGAATAACTCTTCTTCCCCAGGCAGGTGTTGCGCTCGGCATGAGCGTAACGGCAATGGAGCTCGGCGAAGTCGGCAACCTTATCAGAAACATCGTTCTCTTCTCCGTTCTTGTTTATGAGCTTGTGGGACCGATGCTCACAAAGATTTCGCTTACCAAAGCAGGCGAAATTGCTCCGAAAGAGCCTCACCATCACAGAAAAAACAGAACAGCTCCTGCAAAGATATAAAAACAAGGTGGATTGTGAAAACCGTCACAATCCACCTTTTATCATTATATAATATGGTTTAATAAAAAAGACAAAAAAATAACCACCCTGTTGGGTGGTTAAATCAGTGTCGGCGTCGACCTATCTTCCCGGGCCGCTTCCAGCCAAGTATTTTCGGCACTGTTGAGCTTAACTACCGTGTTCGGGATGGGAACGGGTGGACCCTCAACGTCATCAACACCGACTAAGATAACGCAACGGCGTTTCTTGAATGCTTGATGATTATAGCCCTTAAAACTGAATTTGTCAAGCCTTTTTTCAAAATTTTTTAAAAATTTTTTTATTTTAAGTTTTTTCTGCATTTTTGGGCAAAAATAACTGTAAAAGCGCAATGTTTTTGCACTCAGACGGGCGCTTAAAAAAATAAATGAAAAAAATTAAAAAAGCTCTTGACATTTGCAGAACGGTTTGATATAATTCCTGTTGCAGTTGCGGATGTAGCTCATCTGGTAGAGCGCCACCTTGCCAAGGTGGAGGTAGCGAGTTCGAGCCTCGTCATCCGCTCCATAAAAACCACTTGCTAAGCAGGTGGTTTTTCCATTTTATAAGGAGGCGAAGCAATGCAGAGGTATTTTGCAGGCGATAATATCATCAATTGCCGTGAGCTCGGCGGATATTCGTGCAACGGCGGCGTAACAAAATACGGCGTTGCTCTGCGTGCGGGAGTTTTGCGTGACCCGAGCGCAAAAGACCTTGAAAACCTGCGCAAAGCCGGCATCAGAACGGTTATAGACCTGCGCGGCAATGAAGAGGCGGCAGATATGCCCTCTTTTTTCAGAAGCAATCCCGAATTCAGTTACCATCATGTTTCGCTTCTTGAAGCAAACCCTGCTTTTGCAAAAAGCGATATCACCATGACCGAAATGTATGAGCATTGTCTGAGCGATTACAGCGAAAATTTTGCAAAAGTGCTCAGAATAATTGCTTCTCTCGATGAGCCTTTTATGTTTCATTGTTTTTGCGGCAAGGACAGAACGGGCATGCTTGCGGCGCTGCTTCTGAGTGCGGCAGGCGTATGTAAAGAGGATATCATTGCGGATTATGAGGTTTCATATACTTATATAAAACCTTTTATAGAGCGTGAAATCCGGAACAACAGCGGACTTATCTGGGACGGCGCTTACGAAAGATTTTATTCTCGCGGCGAAAATATGGAGCATATCCTCGGCTATATCGAGGAAAAATTCGGCGGAACAATCGGATATTTCAGAAAAATCGGTCTTACCGAAGCCGAAATCAACGCCCTTTGCCGTAAGCTGATATAAATTTTCTATTGACTTTAAAACAGAAATAGCATAAAATAACAAAAGAAAAAGCAGAGCGCAAAAATGCACTCTGCAAATATAACGGGGTGTAGCGCAGTTGGTAGCGCGCCTGCTTTGGGAGCAGGATGCCGGGGGTTCAAGTCCCTCCACTCCGACCATATTGAGTATTCATAAGGGATTTACCTATGAATACTCAATTTTTTGCTTAAAATAGGTTTTGCAATATATCCTGATTACTACTCAATGATGGGTATCTGCCGTGATGCATGAGCTACTGAAACAAGCATTTTACGATATTATGTATTTAAAAAACAATATGCTGTTTTATTCGAAATAAAATTCTTTCATATCGTCAAGACGCAGGAGCATGGGGGTCAGCCCAAGGCCTGCACCGACATCGATATCAATCCATGTTTCCGTAACAATTGCTCTGCCTTTATATTCTTCTCCGTAATAAACGGTCGGAGTGTGACCGAATACCGCAGTTATATCATCGAAATATTTTGTGCTGAGAGCCGGTCGGGTCCAGAGGAGCTCCTCGGAAGAATATGCGGAAAGCTTTTTATTTTTGCTGAAATTTCCGAGACCGCTGTGCACAAGCACAAAATCTCTGCCGTTAACGGTCAGGGCTTCATACAACGGAGCTTCACGCAGATATTCGAGGATGTATTTAATTTCTTTGCTTCTCATTGCGGACAGAGCGTTGAGCGTGGGACCGGCGCTGTTGGCTGCCCAGACCGAATATGAATTCAGCTTGCTACCTGTGAGGTTTGCAACGGAATCCTCCGTTATTTCATCAAAAAGGAAATCGCAGGCAAGCATCATTGCCTCATGGTTGCCGAGAATCAGCTGAGTATTCGGCTTTGACATGAGCCATTTTAAAATTTTGATTCCGTCATTGCCGCGGTCTATTACATCACCGAGGATATACAGAAAATCGTCATCTGAAAAACTGACGGATTCAAGAAAGCCTTTGAACTTTTTGAGCGAAAAACCGTGAAGGTCGGATGTTACATATATCATTTTTCTCTCCGTTAATTATGATTCGGTTATAAGCAGCTCCTGAAGCTCAGCTTTGAGCTTTGCAATGGAGGAATCAATTGAGTTCTGACTTGCGATGAGCGAATTGAGGGTGTTTTCAAGATTGTGCTTTGTTTTTTCGATTTCCTCTTTTGATTTTTCGATTCGTCTGAGCGAAGCAAAATCTGCAAAAAGTCCGTCAAAGAAGAAGTCGGCAAATTTCAGGAATCCGTCAATGTTAACCTGAATATCGTACTGAAGCTCAACATCCGAAAGCTCTGTTTTGAATCTTCGCAGGTCAACCTGAAGCGATTCAATCATATTCTGTGCTTCGTCAAGGGCTTCATGCTTTGCAATATCGGCAAGTATTCCGCCGCCGAACAAATCCCAAGCGCCCCAATTTTCAGCTTTGCCGAGCTTTTCGAGCACGGCGCAGACGGTTTTATATGCTTTATCGCCTGCCTCTACAGCTTCATCATGCTCTTTCAGACTGTTTTGCAGGCGGATGATTTCCTCTTCAGCAAGCCTGATTTTTTCAGCTTCGGGGGTATCGGAAGCTTTCGCCTGAGCGGCAGCCTCCGCCATTGCGTTTTCAAGTTCTTTTTCACAGCCCTCCAAAGAACGCATTTCCGCTTCATAGCGCTCAAGATCAGCTTTAACGGCAGCAAGCTCACGTTCAGCTGCATCGTATTTCACTGCTGCAGCTCTCGCTTCCTGCAACTCCTTTTCAAGCTTCTCCTCTTTTTTGCCTATGACCGTATAAAAAAATGCTGTAAGGCTTCTTCCCTCAAGGCGGTCTGCATCTTTTTGCTCCTGATTTTTTGAAATTCCGAGGAAGTAAACCTTATCCTCGAGGTCCGCACGCTGCATCACAAGATCGTCAATAAGATTTTCCAGATGAGCCTTTCGGAGCGTTTTTTCTTTAAGAGAACGAAGCTCTTCTTTACAGTTTGCCATTTTACCCTCTCCTGTTATTTACTTAAACAAATTATACCACCGAATCAGTCTGATTTCAACAGTGCCGTATGGAGTTCGGCTTATTTCACGCTGTAATTAAAAGATAAAAGCAGGAACGGAAAACCGCTCCTGCTTTTGGTTTTTGATCAGAATCCGAACCATTTCTCAAGAAATACGTTAACTGCAGCCCAGATGGGGTTCCAGATATCGCTGTATTTTGTGAGAAGTTCTGCAAGCCAGTCAAGCTCAAGAGTCTTGAGGTCAAGGTTTGCGAGTGCATTTACAAAAGCAAGAATAAGCTCCTGAATGCCCTGAGTATTAATTTCCATTGGATTCGTCCCCCTTTTTAATAATTTCTTATGTACCAACTCCGAAATATGGGAGTTTACGGCATCATTATACCCTAAGGTTTAAAGTTTGTCAACAAACATAATTTTAACAGTTTATTAATGTTACGCAAGCTCAACGGTTACGGACAGCTCTTCAAACCACTCTCCGTTAAGGAAGTTCCTCGGGCGAAGCTCAACCTTTCCGTCATGAACTTCAACGCAATACCCCGTTCCTCTGCTGGGAGTTGAGCCGACGGAATGGTCGGAAAGAACCGACGGAACATCGATAAAAGTAATGCCGTCAATCTGCCTCACACCCGAATAATCAACCGCATTGTGAAGATGTCCCGAGAAAAAGAAAACGTTTTTATACCTCTTAAGAACAGACAAAACCTCTCCGCTTTGCTCGCCCATAAGGCCGCCTGGCCAGAGGGTGTCAACCGTTCCGTCAATCGGAAAATGGCAGAAAACAAACGCAGGCTTGCCGTTTTTTGTTGCATCGGCAAGGGTTTTGTCAAGCCATTCAATCTGCTCGGGAGAGATGTAGCAGGTTACGCCCATGTCTGCCTCTGTACTCATAACGATAAAGGTGTAACCGTCAATTTCACGGCTGTAATACGGTTTTTCGTATTTTTTGCCCATTATAAAACTGCCGTAGGTGAGAAACTTTTTGAGGCCCTTTTCATAGCCGTTTTCTTCCGTGAAAATTTCATGGTTGCCCATAACAAGAAGGTTGTTTTTGATATCGCTGAAGAGCTTCAGAGAAAGAGTCAGAAAAGTATATTCGATATACTGACCGTTCATCGTGTTGTCGCCGCACATGACGAGGGCATCGTTTTTGCGCGCAGAGCCGTTGATATCGAGAAGAATTCCGGGGAAATCCCTGAATCGGTCGGGGTTGTTTCCTTCCATATGAATATCCGAAATAACAACAAAATCAAGGTCTGCATTTTCTGAAACGGGCTGATAGCTTTCCGGAAAAATTCCGAGACTGACAGCAAGCACAAAGCTGAGAACAAGCGAAATAATTTTCATATTCTTCACCTTATATACAATAATCTTTATATCTGTCAATGAGAGAAACATCGGCAATCAGCTCAAGATAGAGCCCGTCTGCCCTGTATTCTTCGAACGAAATCACGCCATCCTTGCGCATAATCGCTCCTGCGGCACCGTCGGAATAGGGGATAAGCATTTTAACCTTTGCCCGTGTGGGCGGAAGGGCCTTTGAAATTGCTTCAAGCAGCTCGTCGAGACCTTTCTTTTCAAGGGCGGAAATTCTGACTGAATTCGGCTCGTTAAAAAGAAAAATATTGGCATTTTCAAGGTCACATTTATTGAAAACGGGGATTACGGGTTTGCCGCTGCAGCCGAGCTCATCGAGCAGCTCGTTTGTTACCTCAAGATGCTCGGCGCACTCTTCGTCGGAGGCGTCGCACACATTGAGAATAACCTTTGCGCTGACGGCTTCTTCAAGCGTTGATTTGAAAGCTTCAACGAGATTGTGGGGCAGACGTCGGATGAATCCAACCGTATCAATCAGCATAACCTTTCTGCCGTCGGGCAGGGTGAGTGCTCTTGAGGTGGGGTCGAGAGTTGCGAAAAGCTTATCCTGAGCGAGTACGCCCGCTTCGGTGAGAGCGTTCATCAGCGTTGATTTGCCTGCGTTTGTGTAGCCGACGATAACAACGGTTTCAACGCCGTCTTTTTCGCGCCTTGCACGGGCAAGACCTCTGCGCTTTTCAAGGGCTTCAAGCTCCTCTTCGAGCGATTTGATTCTGCGCCTGATATGGCGTCTGTCAGTTTCAAGCTTTGTTTCGCCGGGACCTCTTGTGCCGATACCGCCGCCGAGCCTTGAAAGCTGGATTCCCTTGCCTGTAAGCCTCGGCAGGGAATACTTGAGCTGGGCAAGCTCAACCTGAAGCTTACCCTCGTTGCTTCTTGCTCTGTCGGCAAAAATATCAAGAATCAGTGTAGTGCGGTCAACTATTCTTGTGTCAACCTCTTTTTCAATGTTGCGGAGCTGTGCAGGGGAAAGCTCGCTGTCCGCAATAACAAGGCCAATTTCATTGCTTTCGCAGAATTCGGCAAGCTCTTCAAGTCTGCCGCTGCCGAGAAATGTTGCGGAATCGGGCTTCTCTCTTTTCTGCCACATCCTGCCGATAACCTGTGCACCTGCCGTCATGGCAAGCTCTTCAAGCTCATCAAGGGAGGATTCGCAGTTGTAATCGCCCGTGTCAACAGCGATAAGCACCGCTTTTTCGGGTTCTTGTTTGTTTTCGTAATATTCCATAGAAATCCTTTCGCTGCGTATTATTACAGCCAAAGCCGCTCCGGTTAAGAAGCGGCTTTGCGGTTTTTTGTTATTGTGCGGGAACTGCAACCTCGGGAGCGGTGATTTCGATTGAATCAGCCGCAACGATGCTGCCCTCGCCCTTATAGGAGATTTTTACGCTGTCGCCCTTGTTGAGGATAACAACGCTTTCGTTATCCTTTGCTGCGAATGAGAAATAAGCAGCGTTGGAATCGAGCTTGATATAGTAGTAGCTTTCGCCGCCCTTGACAGCTGTTCTGATATCGGCGATTGCGCCCTGAACGGTGAGAAGATCCTTTGCAGGCTTATCGGTTTCTTCAGTTGAATCGCCGAGGTTGCCTGTATCGATATCGGTTGTAACGCCTGCCTTTTCTTCGAGAACGGCAAGGTAGCTTTCAAGGCACTTTGCAAGGTTTGTGCCGGTTGCGCCGATGTTGTTATACTGACGTACGTTGATGAGAGCATACTGCTGAACGATGTTGCTTTCATCCTTGAGTGACATGAAATAAGTGGGCTCGCCGCCGATGTTAAGAAGCAGCGGGAATGTTGCGGTGTAGCCAAGGTCCTTAACACGGCCCTGAGCTGCATTCTGGGCAGAGCTTTCGGTACCGCCCGTTACGCTGTAGAACTTTGTTTCTTTTGTTCTCTGATTAACAAGCACGAAGCCTGTGATTGAGTTATCGCCTGTTACGGAGGTAACGCCTGTGTACATCCATACGTCGTCGCCCTGAGCAATGTAGTTATAGCCTTCTGTTGTTGTAACAACTTCCTTCTGACCGAGAATGGAGTTCCAGAAGCCCTGACGGTATTTGCCGTAATAGTTATACTGCTCAACGATGAGGTCGGAATCATAAACACGGTCAATCCACTGAAGCTCTGCGTTTGTTTTGATTTCTTCGAGAGAATATTCGAAGCATTCGCCCGTTACTGCGTCAACAAGAACAACGGATTTAACATCTGTGCCGCCGAAAAGACCGATGGTTTTATCGAGAACGGGGCTTACCCAGTAAGGCTGGTTTTTATCTGTTACTTCAAATGTTGAATCGCCGAACATATATGTGGGATATTCAAAGCGGAGATGACGTTTGAGGTTATATTTGAAGTGCTCGGCAGTTGAATATCTGATTTTGTTTTCAAGAACAACAAGCTCGGTTTTTTCGCTTGCCATATCAATCTTGATAAAGCCGGGAATGCCGTCTCTTGTGTTATAGAACCATTTGATAACGGTATCATATTCAAGAGGAACAACTCTTGTGGGGTTGCCGTTATAGTTAATCTGGGTGTTGTTTTCTTCGTTAACTTTGAACTGTGATTCAAGGTTGATTTTTGCAAGGTCGCCGAGAGCTCTTGTTGCAAGCTGGTTAGCTGAATCACTGTCGAGCTTGGGAATCTGATAGAATGTATCTGCGGACTGAGCATCAACGCCTTCGGCGAAGTTTTTGGTATCGTCAACCTTGATGATTTCGCTGTAAGCCGTTGCTCTGAAGAACTGGCAGGAAATTACATAACCGATACCAACAACAACAACGAGAATTGCAATAATCACGCCGGGGACTCTTGCCTGTTTTTTAACATAAGGCATATATTCAGGCTTAGCGAGAGCGTTTGAGAAAACTGCGCTGAAAAAGATAAAGGAAGCTGCAACAAGGCCAAGATAAATGTATAAATCATAAGCCTTAAAATTGAGTGCGGGGAGCATAAAATAAAACAGAACTGCGGCGAAAACAGCAGTGCAAACAATGCTCAGGATTGTTTTAAGAACGGCTCTCTCGGGAGGTACAACGATATCGTTTTTACCTCTGCCGTCTTTTCTTGAAAAGTCAACCTTGATAGGGTCCATGGATTCATCTCCTTAAATATATTCTCATACAGTATAACCTATTTAATTCAATATTACAAGTATTTTTTGTTAAGAATGCGGTTTGACAAATCTGCCGTTTTCGTGGTATTATCCTATTATAATAGAGAAATATTGCTTTATAGGAGGAATTTCATATGTTTTCCGATTATCTTGACACAATAAGCTTGGTTTCGAAGTTCGATAAGGAAATCGGCGATGCCATGGCTGCGGAGCTTGGCAGACAGAGAAGAAACATTGAGCTTATTGCTTCCGAAAACATTGTTTCGCCTGCTGTTATGGCGGCAATGGGCAGCGTGCTTACCAATAAATATGCCGAGGGTTATCCCGGAAAAAGGTATTACGGCGGCTGCGAATGTGTTGACGTTGTTGAACAGCTTGCAATCGACAGAGCAAAGAAGCTTTTCGGTGCAGAGGCAGCAAACGTTCAGCCTCACTCGGGCGCACAGGCAAACATGGCGGCTTATTCGGCAATTCTTCAGCCCGGCGATGTTGTTATGGGTATGAATCTTGCTCACGGCGGTCATCTTACTCACGGTTCACCCGTTAACGCAAGCGGCAAGCTTTATAAGTTTGTTCCTTACGGTGTAAACGATGACGGATTTATTGATTACGATGAGTTCGAAAAAACCGCAAAGGAAACACAGCCCAAGCTTATTGTTGCAGGCGCATCGGCTTATCCCAGAGTAATTGATTTCGAGCGCATTTCCAACATTGCGAAATCCGTCGGAGCATATTTCATGGTTGATATGGCTCATATTGCAGGTCTTGTTGCTGCAGGTCTTCATCCCTCACCCGTGCCCTATGCGGATATCGTAACAACCACAACCCACAAAACCCTCAGAGGTCCCAGAGGCGGTCTGATTCTCTGCAAGGCAGAGCTTGAGGCAGCTATAAACAAGGCTATTTTCCCCGGCAATCAGGGCGGTCCTCTTATGCATGTTATTGCAGCCAAAGCCGTTTGCTTCGGTGAAGCTCTTGCTCCCGAATTCAAGGAATATCAGAAGCAGATTGTTGCTAACTGCGCAGCGCTTGCAAAGGGTCTTACATCAAGAGGCGTTAACCTTGTTTCAGGCGGCACGGATAACCACCTTATCCTTGTTGACCTGCGTTCTCTCGGCATCACAGGCAAGGAGCTTGAGCGCAGACTTGATGAGGTTTATATCACCGCAAATAAAAATGCTGTTCCAAACGACCCCGAAAAGCCCTTCGTAACAAGCGGCGTAAGACTCGGCACTGCTGCCGCAACTTCAAGAGGTCTTGATGAGGCAGATATGGACAAGATTGCAGAGTTCATCTATCTCTGCGCAACAGATTTTGAAAACAATGCAGACAAAATAAGAGAAGGCGTAACGGAAATCTGCCGCCGCCATCCTTTATATGAATAATGGGAGATGAATAAAATGAAAGGTATTTTTACCGCACTGCTCACACCTTTTAAAGACGATTATTCAATCAATGAGGCTTCGCTCAAAAAGCTTGTTGAATTCAACCTTGAAAAAGGCATCAACGGCTTTTATGTTGGCGGCAGCACAGGTGAAGGTCTAATCATGACGAGCGAAGAACGCAAGGAAGTTTTCCGCATCGTTAAGGAAGCTGCCGGCGACAAGGTGCCCCTTATTGCTCACTGCGGCTCGATTTCAACCGATGAAGCAATCAGCATGGCAAAAACAGCAGAAGCTCTCGGCTACGATGCCGTTTCTGCGGTTGCTCCTCTTTACTACGGATTTTCATTTCCTGCAATCAGAAAGTATTATGATGACATTGTTTCAAGTGTCAACATCCCCATGGTTGTTTACAACTTTCCCGGCGGCAGCGGCGTAACCTTTACCGCTGATTATGCAGCTGAAATGTTCAAGGATGAGCGCTACATGGGTATCAAGCACACATCAAACGACCTCTACACTCTTCATCAGTTCAAGCAGAAGATTGACAGACCCGTTACTGTTTTCAACGGCTTCGATGAAATGTGCCTGGGCGGTCTTGCAATGGGTGCAGACGGCGCAATCGGCAGCACATATAACTTCATGGGCGATAAGTTCATCAAGATTTATGAGGAATTTAACGCAGGCAACATCGAAAAGGCTCAGGCTATCCAGACCGAAGCCAACGAAATCATCGCTGAGATGATTAAGTATACTGTTCTTCCCTGCGAAAAGGCAATTATGACCCACCTCGGCATTGATTGCGGTCCCTGCAGAAGACCCTTCCTTCCCCTCACAAAGGAAGCAGACGAAGCTATGGCAAGAATCGCAAAATCTCTTTAATTTATTTGATAAAAAATACAGGCTTGTATGGGCAAAACCTATACAAGCCTGTTTGCTTTTTTATTCAGCTGCAGCTGCAGCGGCTGTGCTTTCTTCTTTCAAGAAAAGCTCTTCGGGGTTGGAGATAAGGTCAAATGCGCTTACAGAGCTCCAGTTGAGAGCGATTTCATAGATGCCTGCGTTTGCGCCGAGCCCCGCAACTACAGAGCTCTTGTCAAACATGAAGACAAGTGAAGTGTCTGTAATGTAGAAATTGATCGGGTCGAATGCCGTTTCAAACTTGGCAAGCTGCTCATCTGTCAGAGCGTCTTCGGTTAAAGAATATTTGGCTTCTTTCTTGATATGATCAAGAAGCTTTGCTTTTGTTTGCGAGATTGATTTGAGATAAAGCTCTTCAACGTTAAGAACCGTTCCCTCGGCAAGATTAAAGGTTCTTGCCTGAATTACGGGTGTGCCGCTCTTTGAATAAGCCGTTTTGAAAATAACGCTGAGAAGATTATCGCTTCTGTATTTGATTTCGTGAGTTACAGAGATAAGACGGGGCTCGGTTTCTTCAGCTCTTACGTTCTGAACATTGTTTCGGGCAAACGTGAATGCGGCATCAAGATAAAACTCAGTGATAAGACCGTTGATGCTTTCGGCAGAAAATTCGGAGCAGTTTTCAGTTGTGAGCTTTGGAACGCTGTATTCAACCTTATAAACCACCTTACCGTCAGCATTCTTAAATTCCTTAACGCCCTTGTTCAGAGCCATTTCGGGAAGCTTTTCGCCTCCGAAAGCAGCCGTTGTCGAGGCAGCATCGGGATTTTCGTCTTTTTTGCAGGCAGCAAACATGGTGAATGAGAGAGTAAGAACCAGAATCGCTGCAATTATTTTTTTCATTGATACTCAATCCTTTCGTGTATATGCATTTCATTCTAACAGAAAAATAAGAATTATTCAATACCTTAGTTTTTTATTTGTTGTGATTTTCTTTATTGCATTTTTTGCCTTGTTGATATAGAATAAAAACAAATCCATCCTTAAGGAGGAACGGTATGAAAAATATAAAAGATGCCAAATGGATAAAGCATCCCGAGGTTCTTGTTGACCAGGCAATTGAATTCAATAAATCGTTTTCGGCAAACGGTGAGATAGCATCTGCAAAGCTTGAGATTACATCGCTGGGTATTTATGAAGCAAAGCTCAACGGCAAAAGAATAGGTGATTTTATTTTTGCTCCCGGCTGGACTTCATATAACAAGCGCCTGCAGGTTGATACATATGATGTTACAGGTCTTATCAGAAAAAACAATCAGCTGACCGTTGGCGTTGCACCCGGTTGGAGAGGCAATTATATGGCTGCGCCCTTCCACTATGCAGGCAATTTTATCGGCGCAAAAGAGGTTGCTCTTATTTGTGCCCTTGAAATCGAATATGAAAACGGCGAAACACAGGTTGTTTACAGCAGCAATGATTGGCGTTCGCGTCAGTCAAAGGTGCGCTATTCAAATATTTATAACGGCTACGTTTATGACAATGAATATTTTGATACAAAGCCGAAGCATGCCGTTGAATTCCCTCATCCTTACGATATTCTTATCGACAGACAGGGCGAAAAGGCGGTTGAGGTTGAGAGAGTTGCGGCAAAAGAGCTTATCATTACCCCCAAGGGCGAAACTGTTATCGATTTCGGTCAGAATTTAACGGGCTATGTTGAGTTTACAATTAAGGGCAACGCAGGCGAAATGGCAACAATCAGGCACGCGGAGGTGCTCGATGCCGAGGGTAATTTCTATACCGATAACCTCAGAGGTGCAAAGGCAGAGGCTGTGTTTATCTGCGACGGCAAAAAGCATACTTATAAGCCGCCGTTCAATTTCTACGGCTTCCGTTATATCTGCCTTGACGGATTCAGCGATGAAATAAAGCTTGAAAATTTCACCGCAATCGTTGTTCACTCCGAAATGAAGAGAACGGGTTATTTTGAATGCTCCGACAGCAGAATAAACAAGCTTTTCTCAAACATCGTATGGGGTCAGAAGGGCAATTTCCTTGATGTACCCACGGATTGTCCGCAGCGTGACGAGCGTCTTGGCTGGACGGGTGATGCACAGGTTTTCATCAAAACCGCTGCTTATAACTATGACGTTGAGCGTTTCTTTATAAAATGGCTTGCCGACCTCAGAGCAGACCAGACCGATTGGGGCACGGTTCCCCATGTTATCCCCGATGTTTTCGGCGTTGATGACGAATGCTCCAGCGCATGGGCAGATGCAGCAACCGTTTGCCCGTGGCAGATTTATCTTTCATATAACAATGAGCAGATTCTGCGCGATTCGCTTGATTCGATGAAAGATTATATCGACTACATCGGAACAAGATTAAGAAGCGGAATCTGGTGCCAGCATTGGCATTTCGGCGATTGGCTTAACCTTGACGGCAGCAGCGCAGAGGATTGCAGCAAGGGTACGGATAAAGAGCTTATCGCAACGGCATTTTTTATTTACTCAAGCGAAATTCTTATCAAAACAATGAAAATCCTCGGTGAGGACAGCGAAAAATATGAAAAGCTCCGCAACGAATCCATAGAAGCTTTCCGCCGTGAATATATGAAAAACGGCAGAATCATTCCCGAGAAAGCAACGCAGACCGCCTGCACGCTTGCGGCACATTTCCGTATTTCGGATAATGTTGCCGAAACCGCCGCACAGCTCAACGAGCTTGTTGCGGAATGCGGACACATCAAAACGGGCTTTGTAGGCACGCCCTATATTCTTCATGCTCTCACCGATAACGGATACGGCAAAACCGCCTATGACCTTGTGCTTCGAGAGGAATATCCCTCATGGCTCTTCTCGGTTAAAATGGGCGCAACCACAATCTGGGAGCATTGGGACAGCGTGAGAGAGGATGGCTCAATGTGGAGCACATCAATGAACTCTTTCAACCATTACGCTTACGGCTGTGTGGGTGACTGGCTTTACGGCACGGCGGCAGGCATCAATGCCGCCGAAAATAATCCCGGCTATGCCAACATCATTTTCCGTCCGCTTGCCGATGAGAGGCTGGATTATGTCAGGGCTTCGCTCGAAACCCGTAAGGGTCTTGTTAAATCCGAGTGGAAGAGAGAAAACGGAAAGGTTACCTACACCTTTGTTGTTCCCGAAGAAAGCACCGCTGTTGCATATATCGGCGGCAAGGAAATCAAACTTGCTTCGGGTGTAAACGAAATAACCGAATAATGTCAAAAAGAGGCTGCCTCGCTGAGTAAAGCGAGGCAGTTTTTTGTCTGTCGGTGAAAAAGTTTTTTAAAAATTACAGAAAAATCTTAAAAAATCTGAACCGTAAGCTGATTTTTCGTATCTTCTATTATATAAGCATTTTATTATTGGAGGAGCTGATATTATGAATAATTCTCTCGGAGTCGGTGATTCTGCCGGAAGCGGAAAGGTTTTATTGTGCGACCACTGCAAAAGCTCCAACCCTCTCGGCACGGTTAAATGCAAAGAATGCGGTTACTACATAGTTTCAAAGGAGCCTGTTGATGCTGCCGTGGCTTCGGAAATCAGGAAAGCTGATTATAGGCAGAAGGCTGAAAATGATAAAATCCGATATGAAGCTGACTTAAAGAAATACAAAATGGGAACCATGATTCTGGCTCCGATTATTGCAGTCTGGTTTTTGGCGATGCTTATTGTCTGGATTGTTTCAGTCGAAACGGCTCCCAAGGATGAAACAAAGACAGTTCCCATCGAGTATAAGCCCTACAGCCAGAGCCTTGCGATTGGCGAAAATGCAAAAATCGAGGTTGTTTCAGGCTACAGTATGGCGATGCTCAATGTAAGTGAAACAAAAAACGGAATAGAATATCCCAATGTAAATTATTATTACCTGCATGTTTATTGCGCTGACGGGCAGGAGGGTATTATCAAAATACACGAATGGAAAGCAAAAGGTTTATTTAAACCTCACCCTCTGATTTTCACCTGCGATGAACCCGTTACTCTTTACGGCACGATAGTTGATACTCCCGATGATGCAATTGCCAAGTACGAGGACAGGCACGAACGCTATTCGGATCCCAAGGAGCTGGGCAAGGCTCTGAAGGAATATAAAAACATGGAGATATTATTAAACAACAAGTTTGAAGAAACGGTTGTTACTGAGCACGAAGAAACCTCCGCGGAAAAAGTGTTTAAGATATTCTGCTATGTATCTCCGTTGTTTATTTTCCTGTTTTTGATTCTTATAAATCGAAAAAAGCCCCGCAGAAAATATCCCGATTTACAGGTAAACAATATTCCGTTTAACCAAGGTTAAATTGCTTCATGACCGAAACGGCATAAGCTTTTAATAAAAATTTTTTCAGGAGGAAAAAAATTATGTTCTGTATGAAATGCGGAAACCAAGTTCCCGACGGTTCGACCGTTTGTCCCAACTGCAATGAACCCCTTGCAGTTCAGCCTGCAGCACCCGTAGCACCTGCAGCACCCGTAGCACCTGCTGCTCCCGTAGCGCCTGCTGCATATGCAGCACCGCCTCAGAAGAGCGGCGGAAACTCAAAAATCATTATCATTGTTATCGCTGTTGTAGCTGTTATTGCCATTGTTCTCGGCGTTCTTTTCGGAACAGGCGTTATCGGCGGCAAGGATAAGGGCGATAACGAAAATGGAACAACCTCTGCTTCGCAGGGAGTAAAAGAAGAAGAAACAAAGAACGAAAACCCCGAAGAAACTCAGGCTCCCGAAGCTGATGCTCCCACTCAGGCTCCTGTTCAGGCTCCCTCATCGGGTGCTTATTCAGATGCCGAGATTCAGAAGATCGATGCTTTCTGCAACAGCATCAATCCTACCGTAGAGAGAAGAGAAGATTTATACAGCGGCGGCTATGCAATCGTTGAGCTCAACGCAGCAGGCGAAATCGTTAAGCAGACCAACTATTCCGATGACGGTGTTATGACGGCTGAAGGCTGGTTTATGGATGAAGATGTTGATGCCTCAAAGGTCAAATTCTATGAAAACGGCATTCTTACCGAAGAATGCTACCGCAACGCAAGCGGCAAGGAGATTCTTTATGTCTGGTATACTGTAACAGGCGACATTGAGGAATACAAAAAGACAGCTTACCATGCAAACGGAAAAACCAAATCAGAAGTAACATATAACGGTGCAGATATCGTTATTGTTGATTACTCCTATGACACCAATGGTAAGCAGACTGCTTCAAAGAGATATACTGACACAGGTGAATTCTATACACACTATACCTGGGAGTATGATGCAAAAGGAAACAAGACAAAAGAAATATGCTACAAAGAAGACGGAAGCATTTATTCACAGGAATTATACACATATGATGCAAACGGCAACAAAACTGAGTGGAAAAGCCTCAATTCCGAAGGCAAAGAGAGATCAAGATATACATATGGATACAACGCAAAGAATCAGCAGGTTACCGAAAGATATTATTATGAAGGTGAACTCAAATCATACAAAGAGTATTCATATAATGCAGACGGATCCAAATCAGGTTATGTTGAATACAATCCCGACGGTTCTGTAAAATCGAGCTACAATTATTAATTAAAATTTTATTCCTTTCTTGTTTTACTCAGTCGCTGCATGGCATAAGTGTACACCGTTGCCGTGCAGCGGCATTTTTAAATTGAGGTTACAGTATGAGCAACAGTATTTTTCTTGCGGCAGACTCGAAGAACAGTTTGCCGGAGCTGCTGATAATCACAGTTGTGTGTATTATTCCGATTATTCCTGTTTTCTTTGCGCTTAAGAAGCTGGTTAAAAAGAAGCTGAAAAAGCTGCCTGCAGCTTTGATTGCAGCCGCTGTCGGTATCGCAATAGCTTATCTGGAAATACCGCTTCTTTCGGCGCTTGGCATAAGTCATTACAGCGAAACATTTTATTCAACCGCAGTTGTTTTTGTTTTTTCGGTTTATGAGGCACTTACCGACGGTTCATTATTGGTAAGAAAGCTTAAGAAGAGTGAAAAATTCTGCCCGAGATGCAAAAGAGTTTTGCCCACGGATGCGGCATTCTGCAGCGAGTGCGGTTTCAATTTCGCAAATCCCGACGGATTTCTGTGCTCCGAATGCGGAAATTATCTGCCGAACGGAGCAGCATTCTGCAGCGAATGCGGCAAGAAAACAGAATAAAATCAGACCGTTTTTGTATTGTAAGATGCAGAAACGGTTTTTTGTCTTGATTATTTACGGAGAATGAATTATTATATTTATATTAATGTATACTTTCCGAAGGGAGATTTCTATGAACAAGATTTCGCTTGGCAGAAAGCTTGGCTACGGCGTGGGTGCCGTCGGTCTTGACCTGAGCTACGGTATGTTTTATTCATACCTTTCAATTTATCTCACAAATGCGCTCGGAATCAGCCCCGTTTTTCTTTTGATTCTTGCTCCTCTTGCAAGAATCTGGGACGGAGTCAATGACCCCATGATGGGCATGATTGTTGACAAAACAAAAACAAAAATGGGCAAATACCGTCCGTGGATACTTATGGGCACTCTGCTAAACGCAATTGTACTTTGCCTGCTTTTCAATAACCCCGGCTTTTCGCAGGGCTCAATGGGTCTTTATGTTTATGCAGCAGTGCTCTATGTTTTCTGGGGTATGACAAACACCCTTGCGGATATTCCGTTCTGGTCAATGGTGCCCTCTTTTGCAACGGAAGAAAAAGACAGAAATCTTGTTTCAACCATTGCCAGAGCATTTTCGGGCATCGGTCAGGGCATTGTTTCAATTTTCACTCCCATGGCGGTTGCTTATTTCGGCGGTGTTGCAGGCAGCAAGCTTGATGCCATGACCTCGGATACCCTCAGCAAGGGCTTCGGAAAATGGTCGCTTGTTACGGCGGCAGGTCTGATTGTTTTTGCCGTAATTTGCGTTCTTTCAACAAAAGAAAAAAGAGTTGTTGCAAACCCCGAAAAATTCTCTTTCAAGGTTGCGCTTAAAGTAATCAGGCAGAATGATCAGCTTCTTGTTTTCATGCTGTTTGCCATGATTTCAAACGCAGGCTTCTATATGACCTCGGGCGTAAGCAGCTATTATTTCACATCCGTTCTCGGCGACCTCACGCTTCAGTCAAAGTTCAATCTTATGGGCACAATCGGCTCCGTGCTTGCGATTCTTGTTGTTCCCGTATGCTCAAAATTCATGAACAACCGCTCAATCTATAAGCTTTCGCTTTCAATGGCAGCTGCAGGCTACATAGGCATGGCTGTTATCGGCTACGGCTTTGGCGGCAATGTTACGGCGCTCGGCATTTTCTATATTCTCACATCTCTCGGCACAGGCAGCATGTTTGTTAACCAGACCGTTATGCTTGCTGACTGCGTTGACTACGGCGAATATAAAACAGGCAGCCGCAATCAGAGCCTTACTTTTTCAATGAAAGGCTTCCTTCAGAAAATGGCTTACACCATTCAGGCAGTTATCATGTATGCCGCGTTCAGCGTTACGGGATATGACGGACAGGCGGTTGTTCAGACTGAAGCTGCAAAGAGCGCAATCTCTTTCCTCATGTTCATCGTTCCTCCCATAATGATGATTGTTTCGCTCGTTATCTTCTCCAAAAAGTATAAGATTTACGGCGATTTCAAGAGAGAAGTTCTTCGCACGGTAAGCGAAAAGCAATAAATACGGGTTGCCTTACTAAGCCAAGAACAAAAGAAACAAGATATAAGTAGGGGCGACCCTGTGTGGTCGCCCGCAAATATGTGGTCGCCCGCAAATAAAAGTAACAGGCTTGCATCGGTTAACAACCTTTGTAAGCCTGTTTGCTGTTTCTTTTCATCTCCGTGACATACAGTCCCTTTTGTTTGATAAAAAACAACCCCGAACCGCAGAGTGTGGTGCGGCTCGGGGCAAACAGGTTGCAGCTTAAAGGAAAGGAAAATGAAAGAGAGTGATTTGAGTGTTACAGTGAAAGTTTTATAAAGCAACCTGTTATTTGGATAAATTATGCTGCATCGGGCGAAGTAACAACATGAAGTGTTACGGGCTCGGCAACGGGAGTTTCAAAGCGGTTATCGGGTTCGTCAAACGGATAATCGGTATCCTCTCCCAGCAGAAATTCATAGATATAGTTTAAAAGCTTCATTGTTTTTCCTCCTTGGTTTGTTGTTATGTCTTTATTATAGCGCCAAGGATGTACCATAAAACGGACTCAAAAAGAAAAAACTGCCCGTCAGGACAGTTTTTTCGGATTTTATATCAGATTGATATACTGTGCGGTAATGAGAAGCATAATGAATATTGCAATAATCATTGTGGGATTCAGGATGATTGCTCCCCATTTTTCGCCTGCGGAAAGAAGAGGCTCTGCAGGCGTGAGTTTGCGCCTGCCCTTTATAATAATGAAAAGAATAGAGCCGATGATGCTTACGGAATAGAGCGCTGTTTGCAGAATATTCCAGAGAACATTGAGCAAAGCCCGGTCTGCAATATCCGCAAGCATGAATTCGCTTACAACGGAATAGAAATTGTTGCAGAAATGGATGAGCACTCCCGTCCATACGCTGCCGGAAATGCAAACGGCATAACCGATGCCGATGCCTGCGATAAAAGCAAACGGAGCCTGCACGAGGTTGCCGTGAAGAATTGCAAAAACCATGGCGGATGCAACAATTGCAAATCTGTCGCCGTATCTTCTCAGGGGTTGCATAACAACGCCTCTGATTGCAAATTCCTCAACAAGCGCAGGCACAACCGCAATGGCAAGGGTATAAATAAATCTGCCGCCGAGAGAATCAGGCACCGTGTATTCAGGAGCGGTAAGCTCAATGCCCGATGCTCTTGTGAGCGAGATGAAAACGCCTGTCAGATAGTTGCCGATAAGGCAGATTAAAAAGCCGAAGGGTACGCTCGAAAGCATCAGCGATGTGCTGTGAGGCTTATCAAGGCAAAGGCTTGAGAATGTTTTTTTCTTTCTGAGAATCAGTCCGCCGAAAGCAAAGGGCAGAAGTAAACCGACTATTGAAAAAACAATGCTTATAAGGTTGCGCAATTCAGCGCTCTGAACGTAAGCGGAGCGCAGCGGCTCGAAAGCAAACGGAATCGAAAGCGCATTCTGAAAAAGCACATAAAGAACGATGCATGCGCCTGCAACCGTGCCGATAAAACGGAGTTTTTTGAGCAAAGTATTTTTCTCAACAAACCGTTCATCATGCATGGTCGGATAGCCGCCGTAGTTATTCTGTTGATAGTAGTAATTGCCGTTCAAATCAAAATCACCGTCAAACAAAGAATATTTATACACATTTTACAAATAGTATTATATATTATACTTCAAAATTCTATACTCTACAAGCAGGGAAAATTAACTAAATGTTAAAAATTTGTTGTAAATAATTAAATTTTAGTGTAGAATAATAGGGTCTATAATTATTTTATAAACAATCCGCAGAAACGGATAATTTTATTTCTGCGATTTACGGAGGATAGTATGAGCAAAAAATTAACCCAGGCAGAACTCAAAGAAATGATTTCGGGAAAACTTTCTCACCTTTTCGGCGTTTCTCCCAAGGATGCAACCGATGAGCAGTTTTACAGAGTTCTTTCAACAATCGCAAGGGACATGGTCAGAGAATCAAGAAGAGCCTTTGACAAAAAGTCCATGGAGGCAGGTCAGAAAAAGGTTTATTATCTCTGCATGGAATTCCTTATGGGCAGAAGCCTCAAAAACACACTTTATAACCTCAATCTTACTGATACGGCAAAAGCCGTTCTCAAAAGCTACGGCGTAAGCCTTGATAAGCTCTATGACTGCGAGCCCGATGCGGGTCTGGGCAACGGCGGTCTGGGCAGACTTGCTGCCTGCTACCTTGATGCGCTTGCAAATCAGGGTTACAGAGGCATGGGCTATTCGATTCTTTATGAATACGGCATTTTTAAGCAGAAAATAATTGACGGCTGGCAGACCGAGATGCCTGATTTCTGGCTTCCCGGCGGCGAAGTATGGCTTGTTCCCAGAGAGGATAAAACCGTTCTCGTTAAATTTGAGGGTACGGTTGAGGATGCATGGGATGCGCAGTATCACCATGTTGAACTCAGAGATTGCAAAACAGTTAAAGCTGTTCCCTATGATATGATGGTTGCAGGCAAAGACGGCAAGAGCGCTGCTGTGCTCCGTCTCTGGTCGGCAAAGGTTGACGGCATCGATATGGCGATGTTCAACCAGGGCGACTATATGAGAGCTATGGAAGAAAAGGCTATGGCAGAGGTTATCAGCAAGGTGCTTTATCCTGCCGATAATCATCCCGAGGGCAAGAGCCTTCGTCTTCGTCAGCAGTATTTCCTTGTTTCGGCATCTGTTCAGGATATCGTTGCAAGACATCTGAGAGATTACGGCTCGCTTGATAATTTTGCAGAGATGAACGCAATCCACATCAATGATACTCACCCTACAATGGCAATCCCCGAGCTTATGAGAATTATGCTCGATGAATGCGGCTACGGCTGGGATGATGCTTTTGCAATTGTTGAAAAGGTTTGCGCATATACAAACCATACGGTTATGGCGGAAGCTCTTGAATGCTGGGGCGAGGACCTCTTCAAGCGTCTGTTGCCCAGAATTTATCAGATTGTCAAGGAAATCGACAACCGCTTCAGAAGAAAAATCTGGGAAGCAACGGGCGATGCAGGCAGAGTTGAAAAAATGGCAATTATCTCAAACGGCGCTGTCAGAATGGCAAACCTCTGCGTTGCAGTCTGCCACAAGGTCAACGGCGTTTCTGCGCTTCACAGCCAGATTCTCAAGGATACGGTTTTCAACGATTTCTATACCCTTGAGCCCGAAAAGTTCACAAACGTTACAAACGGTATTGCTCACAGACGCTGGCTTTGCCAGGCTAACCCCGGGCTTACGGGTCTGCTGACCGAGCTTATCGGTGACGGTTTCATTTATAACGGCAGCGAGCTTATCAAGCTGCGTGAATATGCCGATGATAAATCAGTTCTTGATAAACTCGGCGAAATCAAGCTTGCAAACAAAGAAAACTTTGCAGCTATCGTCAAGAGCAAAACAGGCATCAGCCTTGACCCCAACTCAGTTTTCGATGTTCAGGTCAAGCGTCTTCATGAATATAAGCGTCAGCACCTTAACGCTTTCAACATTCTTGCAAAATACCTTGAAATCAAAGCAAACCCCAACGGCGACTATACACCCCACACCTATATCTTCGGCGCAAAAGCGGCATCCGGCTATTATATGGCAAAGAAGATTATCGAGTTTATCTGCGCACTTGCAGACCTTATCAACAATGACCCCGATGTCAAGGACAGACTCAAGGTTGTTTATATGGAAGACTATAACGTTACCATGGCAGAGGCTCTTATGCCTGCCGCTGATATCAGCGAGCAGATTTCTCTTGCAGGCACAGAGGCAAGCGGTACGGGTAACATGAAGCTGATGATGAACGGTGCGGTTACTCTCGGTACAATGGACGGCGCAAATGTTGAAATTTATGAGGCTGTCGGTGCAGATAATATCATCATCTTCGGTATGAACACCAGAGAAGTGAACGAGCTTAAGCGCAGCGGCTATGTTCCGCAGAATTATTATAACAACAATGCCGAAATCCATAATCTGGTTGAGTTTATTAACAAGGGAATCGGCGGCAAAATGTTTGGCGAAATCGGCGGCACCATCATTCACCATGACCCCTATATGGTGCTTGCAGACTTTGTCGATTACAGGGCAAAGCAGAAGCAAGCGGTTGAAATCCGCAAGGATATTGACAGATGGAACAGAATGTCGCTCATGAATATTTCGGGCGCAGGCATCTTTGCTGCAGACCGCTCCATCAACGACTATGCCCGTGATATCTGGCATGTTGAGCCTCTCAAGCTTCGCAAATAATATGACTGACCGTGATTATATGAATCTGGCAATCGAACAGGCAAAAATTTCGGCTTCGGAGCTGGAGGTGCCCGTCGGAGCGGTTGTTATCCGCAACGGCGAGGTAGTTTCGGTAGGGCGTAACCGCCGTGAACTCGGCAAAAACGCCCTTGCCCATGCCGAAATTGAAGCCATCGACCTTGCCTGCAAAAAACTCGGCGGGTGGCGGGTCTGGGAATGCGAAATGTTTGTAACCCTTGAGCCCTGCCCGATGTGCACGGGAGCGATTATAAATTCCCGAATCCGCCGCCTTGTTTTCGGCGCATCCGATTATAAAGCAGGCTCGTGCGGCTCGGTTATCAACCTGTTTGATTTGCCGTATAACCATAAGCCCGAGGTTGTTTCGGGCTTCATGCAGGAAGAATGCTCCGCTCTGCTTACGGAATTCTTTTCCGATTTAAGAAAACGTAAAAATGAAAAATAAGATTAAACTTACATATTTTCCGGTTTTCATTGTTCTTCTGGCAACCGAAATCCTCATTGCTCTTTTTGTGCATGACGGTTTTGTGCGTCCGTATATCGGCGATGTGCTCGTTGTCGGAGTTATCTGTGCTTTTCTCAGAATTTTTATTCCTGAAAAAATAAGGCTTCTTCCGATTCTGACCTCTGCCTTTGCTGCAGGGGTTGAGCTTTTGCAGCTTTTTGATTTTGTTGATATTATCGGACTGTCGGGCAGCCGCTTTTTCAGCATTCTTCTGGGCAGAACCTTTGATATCAAGGATATCGTTTGCTATATTATCGGCGGTCTGATTTTCTTTGCCGCTGAAAGTTTTGCAAGGAGGAAAACCGATGAATTTTGAAAAAATACTCTTTGCTATTGAAATAACGGGTACAGTTGCATTTGCCATAACGGGAGTAATAACCGCAATCGAGAAGAAATTCGATATTCTCGGCGCAATTGTGCTTGGCACGGTAACGGCGGTCGGAGGCGGTATTCTGAGAGATATTATGCTCGGCTATCTGCCGCCCATGGCATTTCTCAATCCCGTTTATGCGTTTACGGCGATTATAACCTCTGTCACGGTTTTTGTTCTTGCTTATTTCACGGGCAAAAAAATAGTTAAGCATTATGATATTTATTCGCAGGTAATCAACTTTTTTGATTCGCTCGGTCTTTCCGTTTTTGTTATCACGGGAATCAACACCGCAGCGGCTTGCGGATTTGGCGAAAATGCATTTCTCTCGGTTTTTGTTGCCGTGCTTACAGGAGTCGGCGGCGGAGTGCTTCGGGATATCCTTGCAGGCAGAGTGCCCAAAATTCTGCGCAGAAGAGTTTACGCTTTGGCGGCAATACTGGGAGCGGTAATCTATTATTATCTGCTGGAATTCAATGTTATGTCGCAAACAGCAGCGATACTTACGGGCGCAGGCTCGGTTTTGCTTATAAGAATTCTCGCAACGGTGTTCCGCTGGAATTTACCGTCTATAAAGAACATAGAAGAATAACAAAAAGACCGCCAATCGGGCGGTCTTTTTTATGTGTCGGATTATTTGCCCCAGTTAAAGGGTCTGTTCATGAAATCAACATCTTCCTTGTTTTCGGGAATAACGGCGAAAGAAGAAACTCTGTTGAGTCCGTGAGATTTGAAATCGTCATAGAGCTTTTCATTTTCCTGCAGTCTTAAAGGATTCAGGAAAATGTATTCGCCCATGAAAAGGTTGGCTTTGTAATATCTCCAGCTCAGCTCGGCAACCTCAATGTTGAATTTCTGCTCTTCGGTTACATCCGCATTAAGCGCACGGGCAAAAAGCATGTCGCTCTTTGCAACGGCATAGGGCGAGCAGAAGCCTGCCTGATAGTGCCAGTCAAAGTCAAAGGCATGAGCGGTTGCTTTTGTCATTGCGGTCTGCAGGTCGATATATTCCTTGATGTAAGGTGCGGCAGCCTCTCCGTAATAGGCTTTGAGGAAATCGTTCATATGGTATTCAACATCGCAGTTGACATCCCACTGCAGCTTGTGAAGCAGATAGTTGCGCAGCTCGTTGAAAGCAGCATAATGACCGTCGCCGCAGTTGTAAACATAGCCCGTTATGCCGATATCGTGCATATATTTCATGGTGGGCTGCATTGTTTCAAAGTTTGAGAAAAACTGCGCCGTGTTGAGGAAGTTTATTGTGTAGTCATAGATAAAAGTTCTGTCTGCAACCTTAACCCAGTTTGCGAAATCCTGCGCAACCTGCGGCTCGGGGTCACCATATAGCATATCAAAGGTTTCATATTCGATGCCGTCCATTGCACCGCACTCGGTGAGCGGATGGCTGCGGCAAGCTTTGTGAAGTCCGCAAAGAACGGGAACAACATTTTCGTTGCAGCGCAGGCTCAAATTTGTTGGCGGACGGTCGGTTTCGCCGTATGCATAGAATGTGAAGGTAAAATCGGGGAATTCATCGTCAAGAGCATCGGCAAAAGCGTTTGTGAATAATATTGTCGGAGCGGAAATTGCGCCGTATTTTTCATAAAGGTCGGAGCAGGTTTCGCAATGGCAATAGTTGGAATTATCTTTCTGACCGATGTGAATGTATTTTGAATTTTTTTCGCATTCGAGGATAGCTTTTCTTGCGTTTTCAACCGCAATCGGAAGCACCTCGGGATGGCTCAGGCAAACGTGGTCGGTTGTGCGAGTGCCGTCGGGATTCATGGCGAAATATTCGGGATGCTCAGCGAAAAGCGAATCGGGCACAAGTGTGTCGAGCGTAACATCCCACAGCACATAGGTCAGCGCACCGCCGTATTCGGGCATATCGTAATGGAACGAAACGTTCATTTTTGTTCTTGCTCTGTACGCATCGTTTGTGCCCTGACAGTCGTTGCGGCGGATTGCAAAGGAGGGCTCAACCGTGCGGTCGAGTTTGGCATCAAAAACAACATTTTTATTTTCAGGAACAACCTCAAGGGTAGGTGTAAACCATCTTACCCCGAGATATTCTTCAAGAAAAGTATAAACGCCGTAAAGAGCCCCCCTGCTGTCAGCGCCCTCAATGAAAAGGTTTGTGCCGTCGGAATAAAGGTGAAATCCGTCCGCACAGATATCGGTGCGCTCCGTTATGCCGATATAGACGGCTTTTTCGCCGCTGAAATCGGAGTTTTCGGTATGTTCGGGCTTTGCACCGCTGATTTTTTCAATGTAGGTCTGCATTTCGTCAACGGCGGTCATGATGCATTCATCGGCATCGCTGTCGGTCACGATAACATAATCCGTTTTTCCGTTTTCAACAAGATAAACGGGGCTTGTTATTTCGGGCGCAACATAGGGCGTTCCGCCATAATCTATGTTTTCGTTAAGCGGAAAAACACCGAGAATAAAAAGAATGGATTGAATCAGAGCGGCAATTGCTTTAAGCGTAGACATTGTATCAGCTCCTTACATACAGCTTGATGAATAGAGAACAGTGAAGAGTTATGATAATCAAGTGTGGGCAGAGCCAACCCTAAGCTCTTCGCTTTTTACTATTATCTGTTCACTAACATATTACATAACTATACTATCATAAGTGTTTTTGTATTTCAAGAAAAATTGACCTGATTCAACAAGAAAAAGCGCCCTCCTTGCGGAGAGCGCTTTGGTTATGTTGAATCAGATCAGATAACAACGTCATATTCAACAGCTGCGTTGAGAGTTTTGATGTTGATGGGGATAATGAGCTTAAGAGTTGCGTTAACGATGTTGATGTTAACGGTGTGATGCCAATGACCACTGATGATTGTGCCTGTTGCTTCGTCAACTACGCATTCAATATAAGCGCCTGTGTAGATAAGCTTAACATTTTCTCTGCCCTTTGTGATTTCTGCACCGAGAGCGTCAAGAGCACCGTCGATGTTACCGAGAGTACCGATAGCTCTTGCTACGGGGCCTGTTGTATCGCCGTCAGGAGCGTCAGGACCGTCAGTCTGCTTCTTGATTTCCATACGGATTGTTGTTTTGCCGTCCTTGGAAATAGCGGTTGCCTTTGAAACGTCATCAACTTCAAGAACGCCCTTGCCGGGGATATAGTCAGAGGGGTTTGAGTTGCTTTCGAGAGCGTTTTCGATTGCGCCCATAACAAGCTTGTTGCCGAGAGCCTTAGCTACAGCGCCGTCGCCTGTGATGCCTTCTGAGCCGAGTCTGAGTGTCTGGCTGCCTGCGGGAGGACCAACTTCTTCAGTCTTCTTTTCTGCTGTGTTGTAGAATGCAACGATAGCAGCGATATCCTGAGAGGTGAGACCCTTGGGAGCTTCAGTAACAACTTCAGTAACAACTTCTGTTACGATTTCTGTCTGACCTTCTGCGTTTGTAGCAACTTCAGTAACAACGTTTTCCTGAACCTTTGTTACGGCTGCCTGAGTGTTCTTCATTGCTTCTTCAAATTCTGCATCGTAGTCAATGGTTGTGCCGGCAGTGGTTGAGGGAGCCTCTTCTTTGCCGCCGCATGCTGCGAATGCGAAGAGCATTGCGAAAGCGAGAACAATTGCCAGAATCTTTTTCATGGTTTTCTTCCTCCTGAAAAAATATAGTATTTTGGCGGAATGCACAGATGTTATGCATTCCGCACATCCGCTT
>JAZNPG010000092.1:0-7991 GCA_045589555.1 Acutalibacteraceae bacterium | reverse complement strand
TGCAGAAATTTCAGGCGGATAATATCCGCCCCTACCCGAAAACAAGGTTATATTGTATAAAAAGGTGATAATATGGAAAATAAAAAATACAGCATAAAGCAGGGCTTTGTTGCAAGAGAAATTGCAGGCGAATATATTGCCGTGCCCGTTGATTCCTCCTGCGGAGCGCATATAGTTGTTCTCAACCCCGTGAGCAAGTTTCTCTGGGATGAGCTCGGCACGGAGAAAACCTTTGATGAACTGCTTGGCGCAATGCTCGCCGAATACAGCGACGTTGCCAAAGAGGAAGCGGAGCAGGACCTGAAAGATTTTCTTTCTCAGCTTGCCGAAAACAACTTGCTTAACTGAATAATAAAATAAAAGAAATCGGCTTGAACGGGAATTATACCTGTTCAAGTCGATTTTTGTTTAATATGGTTTTGAAATTTTACTTTTTCAAGCCCCGCCATACCATGAAAATTTATTCTTTATTATTTATTCAATATTATTTCTTCTTTAAACCAAACGGGCGATTCGTGAATCGCCCCTACGAACAAATCCGATAAATAATAATTGCGCATTACGCATTACGAATTACGGATTGTATCACCGTTCTGTTAAGCCTGAAAAGATTTTTGAAGAAAGAAATCAGCCTCTGGAAAAATCCTGCGTTGACGGTAACCGTCTGGCTGTCGAAAACCTCGTTGCCGTTGATATCGATAACGGCATCTCCGTTGGTGTCAACAAGCTTTGCGGTAACGGCTGTGCTCTTGCCTGCAGGGGTAACATCCGCAGTTGCGCCCGTGCCGATTTTCTTGCCGTCGGCATACCAGCATATCAGGACGTTTTCGGGCATATCGGTTACATCTGCGGTGAGCCTGAGCGTTTCGCCGTAGTTGATTTCTTTTGTGCCCGTGTTGTTTCTGATTCTGAGAACGGCGGTAATTCTTTCGCGCACGGTTATCTCCGCCGTGTCGGTGTAAGCGCCGTCGCTGCTTGTTACAGTGAGGATTGCCTTGCCGCCCGAAACTGCGGTAACGGTGTTGCCGCTGATTGAAATGCAGCCGTTATCCGCCGAAAGAGTATAGGCGGTATCCGTTGCATCGGCAGGGAAAACTGAGGGGAAAATGTTTATTTCATCGCCGACTGTGAGGGAGAATTTCTCCTGCTCAAGGGCGACGGATTCAACATAGGTTATATCGGATTCGGCAAGCTTACCGAGCCTGAGCACGCCCCAGCCGTAATAAACATCAAAGCCTGTGCTGCCGCAGTCAACTGCGCAGGAGATAAGGGCATTGCGCACCTGCTCGGTGTTGCATCGGGGATGTTTAAGGCGGAACATTGCGGCGGCTGACGAAACATAGGCTGCCGACATGGATGTGCCGCTTAAAGTGACCTGCTCGCCCGAGGCGTTGTAGCCGATGATGTTTTCGCCCGGTGCGGCTAAATCAACCATTTTGCCGTAGTTTGAAAAGCTTCTTGAAAACCCGTTTTCCGCATCAACGGATGTAACCGTCAGAGCGCTCGGATTATGGGCAGGGCAGTAGTTTTCTTCGATATCGAGCCTCGAATTGCCTGCGCATACAACAACCGTAACGTTATGCTGCTCGGCATAGCTCAGGGCATCATCGAGCGAGGAGCAGTTGTTCATGATTCCGCCGAGGCTTATGTTAACGATATCCGCCCCGTTATCAACGGCATAGTAGATTCCGTTGACCGCATTCGAGAGCGAGCCGCTTTTGGATTTGAGAACTCTTACGGGCATGATTTCAACGGGCAGGCTGCGTGTACAGTCCGCAACAATGCTTGCAAGAAATGTTCCGTGGCTGTCAATGCTTTCATCGTTGGCGGCATCGGTATCGTTATCAACAAAATCGTAGCCCTGAACAAGCTTATCCTTAATGAAATCAATATCTTCGCAGCCGCTGTCAACAATCGCAACCGTAACGCTGCCGCCCTCGGAGGGCAGGGTTATCGATTCGGAATAAACATCCGCCTCAATAGCCTGAACGCCCCATGATAAATAATCATCGGCTGAATTGGTGTAAACGGTGCTGTCCTGCTCGGCATAGAGAATCTCGGGGCAGGCTTTCAGCTTTTCAAGGCAGGCTGCGAGGTCTTTTTCGTTTGAAAACTGCAGAAGAAATCTTCCGCTTTCGGAGATAACGGCATTTTCCGCCTGCGAAAAAAGAGCATCGGAGGGTCTGGCGCTGAATTTGCCGATGATTCGCATTTTTGCGGAATCGGAGTCTGCGCCGCTGATGATTTTTGCCGATTCAATTGCAAATTCCGTGTTGTCTGCAGCGAAATCAATTTCAGAGCAGTCTGCGGCATAAGCCGAAAAACAAACGGGCTGAATAATCAGAAGCATCGCCGCAAGAAATATAGATAATAATTTTTTCATGGTTTTCTCCGTTACATAGGAAGATATTCTTCAAAGATTCTCTTCTTGATTAATGTGAGGTCGGGAACTTTAACAGCCATGCCTCTTATCATGGCGGAGGTGTAATCGCCCTTGGAGGGCACGCTGTAATTATAGATTCGCAGGCTTGCAGCGGCAGGCGCATGCTTGATGGCAAAGGAAAGAATCTGCGAATTTGACCAGTCGGTTGTAAGCAGGGGGAGAATCTCATTGACAAGCGAGAGAATTTCCGAGATGCTGCAATGCCTGATTTTTTCAAAAATGGCGTTGAGAACTCTTCTCTGCCTTGCGGTACGCTGGAAATCGCTGTCAATTTTTCTGATTCTCGCATAAATCAGCGCATGATCGCCGTCAAGGTGACAAACTCCCGCTTTTGCACCGTCGCCGACTATTTTTGCCTCTGCGGCAGTCAGCTCGATATCAACGCCGCCGACAATATCGATAATCTTTTTGAAGCCGCCGAAATCAACCTCAAAGCAGCCGTCGATATTAACGCCGAAATTCTTGTAAAGAGTTTTCTTCAGAAGCGGAAATCCGCCGAAAACATAGGCGGCATTGAGCCTGTTATCGGAGTAGCCGGGTATCTGCACATAGAGGTCACGCAGGAAAGAAATCATCGCAACATTGTTTGTTCTCGGGTTATAGCTGCAAAGAATCATTGTGTCCGAGCGCTGCCTGCCCTCACCTGGACGTCTGTCCTGACCGACAAGCAGAATGTTAATCAGACCCTCATCGTTGCCCTGATAGCCGTAGTTATCCCATACAACGCTGTCGGGGTCGATAACCTCAAGGTTGGGGTCATAGGCGTCGGTTTCAAAATCCTCCTGCTCGGGAGGGATTGCCACAACATCGCCGACCTTGTTGATTTTATCAAGATAGTGGTTAACGGCAATCACGCCTGATGCAGCAAGCGCAAGCAACAGAAGAAGTATGATTATCAGAGCCTTTGCACCTTTGTTCAATTTCTTTTTTTCTTTGTTTTTTTCAGTTGCCATAATATCACCTGATTGCTTTTTCAGAATGGGTTTATCATAAAGAAAATGGCGGAGGGTTGCATTTGTCAGAGCGATTTGCAATCGCTGAATGCTTGCGCATTCGCAATCCTCAGTCCTACGGACAGCTCCTTTCAAAAGGAGCCTACAGCCGTTGGCTTGTGCATAGCCTCCCTTTCAAGGGAGGTGGATTTTGCGAAGCAAAAGACGGAGGGTTGCATTGCGGTTAATCCTCGTTCTGACCGAAAAGGTTGAGGTTTGAATAGATATCTATTCTTTCAGCCGCCTCTTTCGCAACCTTGCGGGGGCGGATTTTCGGGCGTTTGCCGAAAACGGAGCGGATTAAATATCTGCCGCCGAAGAAAATCCAGCCGAAGGGCAGCAGGATTTTGTGTTTTCTTGCAGCCTTCCAGTTATTATATACAATGCTGTTGGCAGAGATGAAAAACTGCCTGAGCATGGAAATTTCTTTTTCGTTCTTGCTTGTAATCAGCAGGCTTTCGTGGCTTCGGTCAGCGTTTTTCTGCCCGAAGTTTCCGCCGATGATGATATCGATGAGAATATAATCTGCAAGCTTTCGGTCAGCATCCGCAGCCCAGCTCATTTCGGGGCAGCCGAGATAACGGCAGCAGATGAGAGTCATCACCCTTGCAAACTCCCAGAGCCCGATATCCTTGAGCACCTTTTCAAACATTTCAAGGAATTTTTCTTCTCCGACGGAGTTGATGTAAACCGCCCAGTCGCACAAATGGCGGATTCCGAGACCGTCGCCCGTCAGATGGTGGCACATATGCAGCAGAATTATCAGCCCATGATGGAAGGTTGAGGGAACGGTCACTTCGCCGAGCTCCGTGCGGATTTTTTGCGAGCAGGCGAGCAAATCGGAGAGATATTTTCTGACCTTGACGCCTGCCTTGCCTTTGGGGATTCCCGAGGGCTGAAAGTGCATTTCGCAGCGGCAGACCTTGCCGAGATAAACATCATGAACATCGTGGTTTTTCTCGGTTGATTCATAACCGCCGTCGGTGAGAGCCTTTGCGGCTTTTTCAAAATCATCGGTATCAACAAGAAAATCAACGTCGCCCATGGAGCGCATCAGAGGGTCGGGGTAATAAAGAGCGGAGGCGAAGCCCTTGAGGATTGTGCAGGGAATGCCTGCCTCGCTCATAATGCGGCAGATGCGCACATGCTCAAAATCGGTTTTTGCGTTATCCGCAAGAGTGCGGCTGAGCTTTTTTCTGATGTATCCGCAGTTGACGTTGTTGAGAATTTCGATATCTGAGTTGTGAAAAGCCATGAGAGTAACCGCCTGAGCGTATGCTTCGCACCAGACCGCATTCATGTTATCCTCGTTGAGGTCAACATTGCGCCCTGCATTGAAAAGGTTATTGGCAAGGATATCCAGCAGAATTTTTTCGTGTTCACGGAGTCCTGCACTTTTTATTCCCATGAATAATCACACTTCTTCAAAAAAGGTATCGGGTTTGTTGGGGTCAAACTGTTCGTTTGCCCACATAAGAGTAACAAGGTTTTCCGTTTCGGAAAGGTTGATGATGTTATGAGTAAAGCCGGGGAGCATATGCACCGCCTCGGGTCTGTCGCCCGAAACTCTGAATTCGAGCACCTTATCCGAGCCGATTTCTCTTTGCTGAATAAGGGCTGTGCCCGAAACAACAATGAAAAACTCCCATTTTGTGTTGTGCCAGTGCTGCCCTTTGGTTATTCCGGGCTTGCTCACGTTAACCGAAAACTGACCGCAGGAGGCGGTTTTCAGAATTTCGGTGAAACTGCCTCGGTTATCGCAGTTCATTTTAAGAGGAATGCTCACCTTTTCTTCGGGCAAATATGAAAGATAGGTTGAATAAAGCTTTTTCGCAAACGAATTGTAAGGAATTTCAGGCATAACGAGAGTTTCGCTCTGCGCTTTGAAGCTTTCAAGAAGCTCAACAATTTCGCCGAGAGTTACCTTATGGGTAACGGGAAAAGCGCAGAAGCTGCCGCTTTTTGCTTCCTTGCCCTCAAGGGCGTTAAGCATTTCTTCAACAAAATCGTCAATATAGAGAAGTTCAAGCTCAACCGAGGGGTCATTGACGGTTATGGGCAAATCCTTTGCGATGTTGTTGCAGAAGGTTGCAACGGCGGAATTATAGTTGGGTCTGCACCATTTGCCGAAAAGGTTGGGCAGACGGTAAACCAGCACCCTTGTGCCCGTTTCCTTGCCGTAATCAAAGAGCATATTTTCAGCCGCAAGCTTGCTTTTGCCGTATTCGGAGCCTGCAAACCTGCCCTCGAGCGTTGCCTGCACCGATGATGACAGCATAACGGGAGCCTTGCTGCAACAGGATTTAAGTTCATCAAGTACGGTACCCAGAATACCGTAGTTGCCCGAAAACTCGCTCGCATCCTTGGGTCTGTTGACCCCTGCAAGGTGAAAAACAAAGTCTGCCTTTGCGCAGTATTCCTCAAGCTGCGCAGGTGTGGAATCAATGTCATATTCAAAAATATTCTCAATTGCAATTTCGGGTCTTGTGCGGTTTTTGCCGTCCCTGATATTCTTAAGGTTAGCGGCAAGGTTTCTGCCTGCAAAGCCCTTTGCTCCAGTTATCAGAATGTTCATTAAAACTTTCTCCAGACCATTTTATTGACTATTCCCGTGTAGCTCTGAATGAGCCTTACGATTTTATCGGAAACGTTTTTGTCGGTATAATCGGGTACGGGCGTTGCGAATTCCTCATTACCCGTGATTTCAACGGCTGTTTCAACAGCCTGAAGCAGATTCTGCTCATCAATGCCTGCAAGCACAAAGCAGCCCTTGTCAAGCGCTTCGGGGCGCTCGGTTGATGTTCTGATGCAAACGGCAGGGAAAGGCTTGCCTATGCTCAGATAAAAGCTGCTTTCCTCGGGCAAGGTGCCGCTGTCGGAAACAACGGCGTATGCGCCAAGCTGCAGACGGTTATAATCCGAAAAGCCGAGAGGCTCGTGCATAATGATTCTCTTGTCAAGCTCGATTTCGGAGTTTTCAATCCTCTTTCTTGAACGGGGATGGCAGGAATAGAGGATGGGCATATCGTATTTTTCCGCAAGAGAGTTCAGCGCATTGAACAGCGAGAAAAAGTTTTTATCGGTATCGATATTTTCTTCTCTGTGTGCGGAAAGCAGGATATATTTTTTCTCTTCAAGACCGAGCTTTTCGAGAATGTTGCTTGCAAGAATTTTATCAATGTTGGCATTGAGCACCTCTGCCATGGGCGAGCCCGAAACATAGGTGCGCTCCTTGGGCAGACCGCATTCCGCAAGATAACGTCTTGCATGCTCGGAATATGCGATGTTGACATCGGAAATGATATCAACAATTCTTCTGTTTGTTTCCTCGGGGAGGCATTCATCCTTGCAGCGGTTGCCTGCTTCCATGTGGAAAATGGGAATGTGCAGACGCTTTGCTCCGATTGCGGAAAGGCAGCTGTTTGTGTCGCCGAGAATCAGAAGCGCATCGGGCTTGATTTCATCCATGAGCTCATAGGATGCCGCAATGATGTTGCCGACCGTCTGACCGAGGTTATCGCCCACGCAGTCAAGATAAACATCGGGCGCATCAAGCTCAAGGTTTTCAAAGAAAATGCCGTTGAGGTTGTAATCGTAGTTCTGCCCCGTGTGGGCAAGAATGGTGTCAAAATATCTGCGGCATTTCTTGATGACCTCTGAAAGGCGGATGATTTCGGGTCTTGTGCCGACGATTATGAGCAGCTTAAGCCTGCCGTTGTTTTTAAAATTCACATTATATTTCATTGCGCATTGAACTCCTCGAGTCTTTCTCTGATGTATGAAAGCTCCAAGAGCTTTTCTTTTACCTCTTCAACATTAAGGATTCGGGTGTTGTTGCTGTTGAATTCTGTGAGCGTTGCACGCTTCACATCGCCGTCAGAGAAATATTTATCATAATTGAGGCTGCGGTTATCGGCGTGAACACGGAAGAAATCGCCCATATCCTCTGCCTTTGCGCATTCCTCGTTTGTGAGCAGGGTTTCATACATCTTTTCGCCGTGACGGATGCCGATAATTTTAATATCTTCCTTTTTGCCGCCGAAAAGCTCGCAGACAGCTTCTGCCTGAGTCTGAATTGTGCAGGCAGGTGCTTTGCGGACGAAAACATCGCCGCTGTGGCATTCCTTGAACGCAAAAAGAACAAGGTCAACGGCTTCCTCAAGGGACATGATGAAGCGGGTCATATCGGGGTTTGTGATTGTGATGGGCTGACCGTTCTTTATCTGGTCAATCCAGAGGGGAACAACCGAACCGCGGCTGCAAAGAACGTTGCCGTAGCGTGTGCAGCATATTTTTGTTTTTTCGGGGTCAACGTTTCTTGCCTTTGCGGTTGCAACTCTTTCTTCAAGAGCCTTTGTGATGCCCATTGCGTTAATGGGATATGCAGCCTTATCGGTTGAAAGGCAGATAACGGATTTTACGCCTGCTTCAACAGCGGCGGTGAGCACGTTATCCGTTCCGATAACGTTGGTTTTAACGGCTTCCATGGGGAAAAATTCGCAGGAGGGAACCTGCTTGAGAGCAGCTGCGTGGAAAACGTAGTCAACACCTACCAT
>JAZNPG010000091.1:0-20013 GCA_045589555.1 Acutalibacteraceae bacterium | reverse complement strand
CCGCAGTCTTCACACCAGCCTGCGCCTTCCGGAGCACAGTCTTCACATAATGCATTGCAGCCTTTGCAAAGGTCTACACAATCAATGCACTGGTTACAGTCCTCACATATATAAGAACAGTCACTGCAGGCGTCTCCGCATCCGGAGCATATGATTGCACAATCGGAACACAAACCGCAGTTGCCGCATCTGTATCCCGCGCAATAGGTGCACTCCCCCCAGGACGGGCAGGTGTAGTCAGCCGCGCAGTCGATGCACATGCCGCAGTCGTCGCACGCCAGCCAGTCGTCCCAACGGTACTTGTCGCATATGGGGCATTCCATGCCGTCATCGTAATCCGCGTGTGCAAACACAACGCCGTTCATAAGCATAAACAGCGCCATCAGCACAGCAAGGATTCTTTTCATGTGTTTCATTACAATACCTCCTGTACATAATAATAGTTATACATAATTTATTCTATCATGTATATTTCATCTGCACATCAGCCAATCGGCTGATTTTTTGAAAAAGCGCAAAAAAAAACGCAAACCGAAAAAGTTTCGATTTGCGGATGGGTGAGATTCAGATTTTAAAATGCAGTATGATACATACGGTTCCGACTGCGGCAAGAACAGCGCCCGCTATAAAAAAGGCGGTCATTCTCTGATGCAGTCTGTCGTAAAGCTCCGGTGATCCGTCCAGAACATGGTGATACCCGAACAGGTTCAGCACGGCAAAAGCAAGGGACAAAGCACAGACGATCAAAGTGATGATCCCGGCGATCAAAAGCAGCTTTTTCATACGATTTTACAGCGGCTTTCCGCAGTATTCGCAGTATTTTCCGCTGCCTGCCTGAGCGCCGCAATTTTGGCAAAAACGCGGCTTGTGCGCAGCATCACAAGCATACGCGCCCGGATTTGGGATCGTGCCGTGTTCCTGCGCGGTGTTTTGTTCCATAAACTCACGCTGCGGCGGATAACTGTTCATAACGGCGTTGGCTTCGTTTATGAGCTTTTGCATAGCAGCCTGATCCTCCGCGATTGCCCTATTTGCTTTCGTTTGAGCCTGTGCGCGCTCCTCCGGCGTCATTTTATCGAGCATCGCTTGCGCCTTCTTTTTTGCCTCTTCAAGTGCGCGTTCCAGCTCCTCACGGCTGATTTCGATGTTGTTTTCCATCTTCGTTTCCTCCATTCGTTGTTTCGTTTATTCCGCACCGAACACACCGACAAACGCGGCCTGTTTACTCAGCACAGCGCCGTCTGCGTCCAGCACCTCGATATATGCGTCATATTTTGAATCTTCGGTCGTAAATCGTATGACATAGCCGTCGTCGAGCCGAAGGTTTTTTGCGGAGTAATACGTGTGATCGGCGTCAATGATGTTGACGATATACAATTCCTGTTCATCTGCTTTGGAAAGGGCAATATCACACTGTGTATTCGCTTCAAGGTTTTTTGCGCTTGCAGTTCCCCACAGGGAGGATTTCAGGTTTTCGTCGGTCTGCGGCAAAACCCAGACGTCCGCGGTTTCTACATTGTTGACAAATGTAACGCGGAAACTTTCCGGCTGTTCGGGAAGCATACTGTTATGCGATTTTAAATGCAGCGTCACATCATGACCTGGCATAATAAAAGAAAACACATACCCGTCTTTACTGTTGTAATCTTGTGACATTGCCACGTCTTCATCGATCCAAAAATTATAATCTGTATCTGTGGCGATCATTTTATAATATACTGTCACCCGATCTCCCTGAGCATACGCAGTCTTTTTGCTTTCAAAGCCCCAGCCGTCAAAATGAAGCTCATATTTTTGTTTTGCGCATCCGAACAATGTGAACATCATAACCACTCCAAAAAATATACTCAGACAACCAAATATTCGCCTCATATTTTTTCTCCCACAAATCATTTCAATCCAAACAGGTTTTTGAAAAAGTCGGCAATTTTCGCAAAAAAGCATTTGATCGTATTGATAACACGCCGGAAAAGGCTGACGGGTTTCTCTTCGACTGCGGTAAGCGTCACATCGTATGCACGGCCGAGTTTTGTGTTTGTTTCCGCTGAGACGCAACGTGTCAGCTGAGAGTTCACATAAACAACAGCCGGACTTTCGTCAAAGCCGCTGTCATTCTTTACTCACGGATAGTGTTCCTTACCACGATCCCAAGGCTGCACGCTTCGGATACAAGCTCCGTGCGAGTTCTAAAGCCGGTCTTTTCCAAAAGGTGCTGGATATGGCTTTTCACTGTTCCCACAGAGATATGAAGCCTGTCGGCAATGACGGTGTTGCTGTCGCCCGAGGTCAGCTCTTTAAGGATTTCAAGCTCCCGCTGCGTAAAATCACGGTTTGTCGTATTGCCGATGTGGATCAGCGGCGTTTCATCAGGATAAATACATTCGCCTGCCATCGTGCGTTCCATCAAGTCCAGTATGCTTTCCTTCTGCCCGTCCTTGTACCAGAAGGAATCCACCCCGATTTTTCTTGCACGCTCCAGCCATGAATATTCCGGCATGGAAGTCACGATGATGATTTTGACGTGCGGGAACTGCCGCTTGATTTCTTCCGCCGCGTCCAGACCGCTGTGACCGAGCTCAGTCATAACGTCCATTAAAATCAAATCCACCTGACTTGTGCGGCAAACAGAAGGCGCGGCTGCGGCATTCGCCACCGAAAGAAGATGATGAAATCGGTCGCTGGAACGGATATAGATTTCAAACAGCTCACGCGGCATATCCTGATCCTCTACAATCAATACATTATACGCGATGGCAGAACACCCCTTTTTACGATCTTCTTTTATTTTACTTTTTGTACTGCAAAAGCGCATCCGCCGATCGGCTGATTTTCACAAACTTTTTTGAAAACGAAGCGAAAGCGTAAACCTCTCTGCGCATTTTGCAACAACACAAGCACTCTGTTCACCGGCAAGCAGTGCAAGATTTTTCAGTCCACCAACGAAACGCACGTCCTCCGACGGTATAATTCCATCGTTTACAAAGTCGCAGAGAAGCGTTTGCGCGTTCTCCGTAAATGAGATGTCCAGATTATTTGCTCCGGCGTGCTTTGCGGCATTGATTACAGCCTCCTGTGCAGCGGTGAAAAACAGAGCCCGCTGTTTTTCTGTCATGGCAGACGGAAGCTCTGTTCGCCATGTCAGACGGATCCCCAGCGATCGCGCAAGATCGTTTAAACGCTCTGCCTCTTTTTGATCTTCCGATTCATCATCTGCCTGCATACACAAAAACAGTGCGTTTTGCTCCCATTGCGAGAAAATACGGTCAAGCGCCGCTGCATCCGTCTTATCTGCCGCCATGGTGGAAAGCATCAGCCGGTTCATTTCGTCATGGATACTGACCTTTGCCTGCAAAATTTCCTGTTGCCGAACCGTATCTTCGATGCGCATACTATAAGCTTGCAACTCACCCTTCAGCCGTGAAAGCTCCGCCTTATCCTGTTCAAGAGCCTGCGTTTTGGCGTACTCCGCAGTAATATCCGAGGCAATCATTTCGTGCAGCGTTTCGCCGCCGAAAGCAGTATCACGGCAAGCAAAACGCCATACCCTTCCGTCGACAGTCAGTATCTCATCTTTGATTTTGTCGTGAAAGTGATTTCCATTGCACAGATGACCACCCGTCAGGCTGACACACAGACGGTTCATGCAGATATTCGAGAACAGCACCCGTCCGCTGTCGCGCCAGCAGCATACGCCGCAAGGCATCTGATCCAGCAGGCGCTTTACTGCAGCCGGTGTGATGCTTCGTTTTCCGCAGCGCAGAATGACGAGAAACAAGATCACAGCCGCCGCTGTGAGAACGAAAAACGCCGCCAGCCAGCACAGCCACGGAAGGCTGCCAAGCTTTCTGCTGACGGCAGCAATCTGATTTGTGCCGCCGACAAGGTGGATATCGAACAGTACCTGCCACAGAAAATATGTGTTCATAAAGTGAAGCATAGAAAAAGCGGCAAGGCGGTATCTCCTGTGACTTATCGCCAGTACGATCCCAAAGATACAGATCAGGCACAACAGCAACGCCCAAAGCGAAAATAAAGACCGGGAAAGTTCTGTAAGCATATAAAATGCCGTCATGCTTCGCACCCCCTTCCGGGCAGAGTGAAGCAAATATATGTTACATCATCCTCTTGCAGGATATCGGTTTGTATGTTTGCACGTTTCAATATCAGACGCATACCGTCGGCAACAGAAACTGACATATGTTCCATCGTCAGCTTGCACACCGCTGTTTCACTTGATGAAAGGTTGACGAACACTCCGCGCAGAACTTTAATATTTGCTTCAAGAAGCATACCGAACGTCTCAAACACCGCAAGGGCTGCTTTGACGGAAATTTCGCCGTCAGACGTGTTGATAAGCTCCGCCGGTATGCCGGAAAAATTCAAATAGCGCAATACCTCTGAGAAGGAAACGGCCAGTTCGCCCGCCTCGATCGTTTGACACTTGTCAGATAGCAGCATAAGGTTCGCGTATCGCTTGATGAACGCGCCGAACAGGGTGATCTGCCGGCAGCACGTCTCCCGAACTGCCGCGTCGGAGGATGCGCGCGCAGCTTCCGCCAGGCGCGAGATTGCACGGGACTGCCTCTGTGTGTGCTTGGCAATTGTATCATACAGCGCCGTGCGCTGTTCGATTTTCGCCTGCTTTTCCGCAAGCTCGTTTTGCAGGCGGATCAGCTCCGCTTCCTGCGAAAGGGCTTCCTTTGCCCCTTCGAGTTCTTCGTTTAATCGGTCAAGCTCGGTCAAATCATCCTGCCAGAAGCCGAATCCGCCCGGCAGCTTCATTTTGTGCAGGACGGTATGTACACCGATTCTTGCGCCGTCGGGCGCGTCGAACTGCTCCACGGTCAACTCGATGGCAGAACCTGAGGAATAGACCGTTTTGCCTTTGCTGTCTGTGATTTGCGCACGGATGGGAAAGGTCTGAAACAGCTTTACGTATCCCTTGTTAGTCGGAATCATACCAAGCTGTATACAACATTCCAGTATACCTGCCACCATAAAAATCAGTGTTTCCGGCAACTCGATGATATATGTGCCGTTGAGCTTTGGCATTTTTTCAGTTGCCAGCAGAATGCTCTCGGCAATCCCGATGACAAACGGAATAACGGTCAGCCATGCGTACTTTTTCGCGCTGCTTATACTGCATTTAAAACCAAGAACAAAAACAGCCGCCAGATACAGCGAATACTGCCATGCGGTAATGATATAAATCAGCCATCCGTAGGAATATTGCCCGTCCCAGCCGGCATATCCCGGCTGAAAGAGGAATACCTGCTGATGCAGATCATTTGTAAGCACCAGCAGAATCATTACAACGGTAACCGCACCGATCCAATACCATTTTTTTAAAATCCTCAACTCATCCTTCGACGAGATAAGCAGAGCAATATAAAAGAAAAAAAGAGGGATCAGAAGCATCGGCACATAATACAGATACCATGTATGGCGCGCCAGCACGTCCACGCAGGCAAATACGCTGTATTTGATGCCGCGCAGCAGAATAAGAAGTAAAGCCATACATGAAAGCGATTTCATTATGACCGACAATCCGCCCGCCCTCGGCAGTCTGTAAGCATAGTACAAAACCAAACACACAGATAGGAACAGCAGATAGATCGATGAAACGTTCCGCGTCGGAAACCGGTCGGGAAGGATGCTTGCACAAGGTATAATGTTGACCGCCAGAAGCAGATAGTATAGCGCAAGCCGCTTGAGCGTTGATTTCACTTCATGCATGTTTCTCAACCCCTCCGTTATCAGAATCATATCTATGATACCACCCGGATCAATATCCTGTCAACGTACAGTTTGCAACAATGAAAAAATAGTGATAAATCATATATATTGTCTAAAAGCCATGAGACGCTTCAGACAAGAAGCCCTTGCGCTAATGCAAAATGCGTACCCCTGTACGTTTTAACGATGCAGCATAAGGGTACGCATTTTGTATTAAAATAAGTCATTACTTACAAATAAGAACGAAAGTTATGATACCATTGGTATTGCAACTTTCGTTCTTTTCTTTTTATCAAAATTGCCTGTAACACAAGGCTTTGGGGCTATGTGGCAAAAAAGAATAGTTTCATTATCTTATCCTCCGGCACTCATTTCGATGCTTTTTAGGGGTGTTTTGACACCTTGCAGCGATGCGGAAATTCACAATGAAACTTTTCTCAAAAGAATAGTTTCATTGTGACCGAGATTAGTTTCATTGTAGGAGAAAAGTTTCATTGTCAAAAAGAATAGTTTCAGCGTGAAAAGACAGCCCTTACTACCGCTTGAGTAGTAGGGGCTGTTTTGCTTCATAGGATTATAACTGCAAAATGCTGATATCCATCTTCGTGTTTTCGATGTAGTGCTTGTACATTGTTTCAGCCGGAAGTAAACGAACCTGTATGTCCTGCAGACCGAGGCCGCTTAACATAGCAACTGGAACACATCACCAAAAACAGCCGCTACATTAGCACGATTGATTTCCTCAATAATAAGCAATCTCTTTAGAAATTTACAACCCTCCTCAATAGAATCAAACCCGCAGGTTTTTGCCTGCAGGCTTGTGTTTTGTGTAGTTGTTATTCTGAGCTAAAACAAGCTATCGATTTTGTAAAAAACATAGAAATTGATATTTCTACAAAAATTTTTGCGTATCATTTTGCAAAAACCGTCATATATAGTTTATATCAAATCATTATTTATGATATCGTCATATGTTTCCCTTTTGACTATAATCTTCTTTTCCTCACCTCTTATTGCAACAATAGGCGGGCGAGGATTTCTGTTATAATTGCTCGCCATAGAATAGTTATAAGCACCCGTTGCAAGAACAGCAAGCGTATCTCCCACTTTGATTTCGGGCATAAGTATGTTTTCCTGAATCAAATCCCCCGATTCACAGCACTTACCTGCAACCGTAACGGGAGCCACCGGCTTTGCCGCAGCATTGTTTGCCAAAACAACGGAATATTTTGACCCATAAAGAATGTATCGCGGGTTATCTCCCATTCCGCCGTCAACCGACACATAAGTTCTTACATTCTCGATTTCTTTTATACTGCCGACTGTATACAATGTTATTCCGGCAGGAGCAACAATGGAGCGACCGGGTTCAAAGACCAGAAACGGGAGTTCAACATTCTTTTCCATTGCAAGTGATTTTACGGTTTCCGCGACTTTACCGATATATTCCGAAGGAGTAAGTGGGTCATCGTCAGATGTATATTCTATACCAAACCCGCCGCCGAGATTAAGAATATTAACCTTCAGCGAAAGCTTATCTTGTAATTCAACAATAAAATTCATCATTACGCTTGCGGCTTCACAGAAGGGTTCAACATCAAATATCTGCGAGCCGATATGACAATGAACTCCGTCAACTTTAATGTTGCTGAGAGTAGTTGCATATTCATAAATTTTGAAAGCTTCTCCGTTTTCAAGAGCTACACCGAATTTTGAATCAATCTGCCCCGTTTTTATAAAATCATGGGTATGGGCATCAATACCGGGCTTTATTCTGAACAGTATCTTTTGAACGAAATTTTTCTCTCTTGCAATTTCATTAATCAGTTCAAGCTCTTCCTTATTATCGACAACAAAATGTCCGACACCAAAGCTAATTGCAAGCTCGATTTCATCATGGGTTTTGTTGTTACCGTGAAAAAACACTTTTTCCATAGGGAATCCCGCTTTGAAGAGAGTATAAATTTCTCCTCCCGAAACAGCATCAGCCCCCAGCCCTTCATCGGCAGCAAGTTTTGAAGTATACATTGTGCATAAAGCCTTGCTTGCAAAAAGGATAAGTCCGTTTCCGTCATAATGATATTCAAGAGCAGTTTTATATTCACGGCAATTTTTTCTCATTAAATCTTCATCAAGAACATAAAGCGGTGTTCCGAATTCTTTCGCAAGCTCAACGGTATCATAACATCCTACTGTTAAATGGTTATTTGCGTTAACAGACAAATTATCTGAATTAAACATTTCGGCAATCCTTCTCTTTCATTTCTTAAATGTAATTATCCCTTTTCTCTTATGCTCGCTTAGCTTATGCATATGCTCAATTATTTTTCGTTTATCCTCTGCAATATTTTCACCTGAGAGAAAAGAGTCAAGTTCTGCATAGGTTACTCCCATTTCTTCTTCATCTGTCTGACCGTCAAACAGTGCTGCTGAAGGAGCTTTTTCCATTATGCGTTTGGGTGCATTAAGAAAACGGAGAAAATCATATATTTCGGTAACAGTCAGGTCTGCAATGGGGTTAAAATCGTGAGCACCGTCACCCCATTTTGTGAAATATCCGACATAGGCTTCACTCTTGTTTCCCGTTCCTGCAACAAGCCTGTTTTCAGCGGCTGCGACAGAATACAATGTCAACATACGGATTCGGGGTGCCATATTCGCAAGAGCTGATTCATTTAATTCCGTTACATCCGTAATACTCGCAATTTCCGCTTCCTTCACGGGAGTCAAGTCAACTGTTCTGGTTTCGATTTCGTATTTCTCTGCAACGGTTTCGGCATCGACGGTATCTTCATCATAATTTCTTTTTGAGGTGCACGGCATAATAATGCCTACCGTGTTATCACAGGCAGCTTTACAAAGAATACCTACCAAGGCAGAATCTTTGCCACCGCTGTTTCCGTAAACAATTCCCTTTGCGCCGCTTTGAGACAAAACGGATTTTATGAATTCAACTCTGTTTTCAAATTCTTTTTTATAATCACGCATTTCCAATTACTTCTTTCCGAGCAGCTTCACCAGACGGCGGGCTGCTTCTTTTGTATCTTCGGGGCTTCCGAAGGTTGAAAATCTGAAATACCCTTCGCCGCAGGCACCAAAGCCTTCACCCGGAGTACCGACAACCTGAACCTCATTGAGAAGATAATCAAAAAACTCCCAACTGCCCATACCGTTCGGGCACTTAAGCCAGATATACGGCGCATTTTTGCCGCCCGTATACCAAATACCAAGCTCGTCAAGAGCTTCTGTCAGCACCTTTGCATTGTTCTTATATATTTGAATATTGTTGTGGATTTGCTCCTGTCCTTCGGGAGTGAATACTGCTGCTCCGCCTTTTTGAATAATGTAGGATACACCGTTTGTTTTGGTTGTACGGTTTCTTACCCACATCCCATTAAGGCTCATACCATTTCTTATAAGCCGTTTCGGAATAACTGTATAACCAAGCCTTGTTCCCGTAAAACCTGCCGTTTTTGAAAGTGAGCATATTTCTATTGCACAGGTTTCAGCACCGTCAAGTTCAAAGATACTGTGAGGCAGTGATTCGTCCTCAATAAAAGCTTCGTAGGCCGCATCAAAAAGAATTACCGAGCCTTTTTCATTCGCAAAATCAACCCATGCCTGAAGCTGATTTCGGCTGAACACCGCTCCGGTAGGATTATTGGGAGAGCAGATATAAATAATGTCGGCAACTGTGCTTTCATCGGGTTCGGGAAGAAATCCGTTTTCTTCACCTGATGCAAGATGAATTATGTTTCTGCCTGCCATAATATTTGCATCAACATAGGCAGGATATGCAGGCTCAATCACAAGAGCCGAGCTGTCCTTGTCAAAAAGATCAAGGATATCACCAAGCTCGTCGCTTGCTCCGCTTGAAACAAACACCTCATCAGCAGAAACATTTACTCCGTTTACGGCATAATAATCTGCAATCGCTTTACGCAGAAACGGTGCACCGCATTCAGGCATATAGCCATGAAAATTTTCTTTTACCGCCTGATCGTCAACAGCTTCGTGTAAAGCATTTATAACCGCATCGCAAAGCGGGAGAGAAACATCGCCGATACCCATTCGGTAAAGATGCTTATCGGGATTTGCTTCAAGATATGCCTTCGTTTTTTGAGCTATGTTATAGAAAAGATAAGAATCCTTCAAGCTGGCATAATTTGTATTCGGTGTCATCACATATCAACCTCACATTCACAAACTGTTTTTGCAGGACCTGTCATCATAACGGTTTTATCGGGCAGCATTTTTACACTAAGATCACCGCCGTCAAGCTTAACGGTCACCAACTCATTTTCACGACAATATCCCATTGCAACTGCCGCCGCAACACTTGCGCAGGAGCCTGTGCCGCAAGCCATTGTTATGCCGCTGCCACGCTCCCACACTCTCATTCTCAATGTCAGGCTGTCAATCACCTGAACGAATTCAATATTAACTCCGTCGGGGAAAAATTCGTGATGTTCAAGAGCTGCACCGAGAGTTGTGAGCGGTGCATTTTCCGCATCCTTAACAAAAATAACGGCATGCGGATTTCCCATGGATACCGGAAGAAGTGTAACTTCCCGATTAAGTGCTTCAAGAGTAACAGGCTTGTTTACTTCGCACTTACCCATATCAACGGTTGCATATACTGCCTTACCTCCAACCGTTTTTAAATCCAGCGTTTTGATGCCGGAAAGAGTTTCAACAGTCAGGTGAGTTTTGTCGGTATACCCTTTATCAAAAACATATTTACCGACACAGCGTATACCGTTGCCGCACATTTTTGCTTCGCTGCCGTCAGCATTGAAAATACGCATTTTAAAATCCGCACAATCTGACGGAGTAATAAGAATAATACCGTCAGAACCGATTCCGAAATGACGCTCCGAAAGTTTTATTGACACATCGGCAGGTTTTTCTATTTCTCCGTAATGATACAGATAATCGTTGCCTAAGCCGTGCATTTTGGTAAAACGCATAATAATTCCTCCTTAAGAGTCTATTGTTGATATGCTGAATGTTGTTTCTTCAAGAACATCGAGAAGGACCTTAACCGTATCAAGAGAAGTAAGCATTGTGATGTTGTTTTGGCTCGCACAGCGTCGGATTGCCACACCGTCCTCATAGTGAACACCCGAAAGCACGGCACGGGTGTTTATAACATAGCTGACATATCCCGCCTTAATAGAGTCAAGAATTTCTGAACTTCCCTCACTCGGCTTGCCTCTTGAGCGTGTTCTTATTCCGTTTGATTTAAGAAATTCCGCCGTCATGCTCGTTGCTTCAATATTAAAGCCCATATCGTAAAATCTTCTTACAAGAGGCAAAGCTTCTTCCTTATCTTCATCGGCAAGTGTTACAATAACCGTTCCGTAATTCTGAAGCTTCATTCCCGATGCGGTCATTGCTTTATACATCGCACGGTGGAGCTTTTTATCGTAGCCGATTGCTTCACCTGTTGATTTCATTTCGGGCGAAAGATAAGCATCCATGCCGTTAAGCTTTGAGAATGAAAAAGCAGGAACTTTAACATAAAAACATTCTTTTTCTTTTGGATAAATTTCCGTAATTCTCTGCTCTTCAAGGCTTTTACCGAGAATTGCATAGGTTGCAATATCCGCAAGACTGAAACCCGTTGCTTTTGAAAGAAACGGAACTGTTCTTGACGAACGCGGGTTAACTTCGATGATATAAACATTCTCGTTTTCATCAACAATAAACTGAATGTTGAAAAGGCCGATAATTCCGATGCCTAATCCAAGTTTTTCAGTATATTCAAGAATAGTGTCTTTAACCCTTTGAGAAATGCTGAAAGAGGGATAAACACTTATTGAGTCACCGGAATGGATGCCTGTTCTTTCAACAAGCTCCATTATTCCCGGAACAAAAACTTTTTTTCCGTCGCAGACAGCATCGATCTCAACCTCTTTGCCTCTGATATATCTATCAACAAGCACGGGCTTATCCTCATCAATCTCAACGGCGGTTTTCAAGTAATGGCGCAGATGCTCTTCCTTCGCCACAATCTGCATAGCTCTGCCACCAAGAACAAAGCTGGGTCTTACAAGCACGGGATAGCCGATTTCTTCAGCCGCTCGTATGCCCGCTTCAATGTTTGTGACTGCCCGACCCTTGGGCTGAGGAATCTCAAGCTCCGAAAGCAATTTTTCAAATGCATCTCTGTTTTCCGCTTTTTCAATGGCCTCGCAGTTTGTTCCGATAATATTCACGCCTCTGTCACGGAGAGGCTGAGCAAGGTTGATTGCTGTCTGACCGCCGAGAGTTGCGATAATGCCCATCGGCTTTTCAAGTTCGATGACATTCATAACATCTTCAACGCAAAGCGGTTCAAAATAGAGCTTATCGGAGCAGGTGTAATCGGTTGAAACGGTTTCAGGGTTGTTGTTAATGATTATTGCTTCATAGCCGACCGCTTTTATGGTTTTGACTGCGTGAACGGTTGAATAATCAAACTCAACACCCTGACCTATTCGGATAGGTCCCGAGCCGAGAACAATAACCTTTTTATTGTCGGATACGACCGACTCATTTTCTTCCTCGTAGGTTGAATAAAAATAAGGAACATAGCTGTCAAATTCCGAAGCACAGGTATCAATCATCTTATAGACAGGAATTATCCCTGCATATTTTCTGATTTTAAATATTTCAGTTTCGCTCAAATTCCACAGTTTTGCAATTTCTCTGTCAGAAAAGCCCGTTTTCTTTGCAACACGTAAAACATCCGTGTTTAAAGGGTTGGTTTTGATTTCGGTTTCTTTATCAATAATGTTTTTTAACTTGTTGATAAAGAGAACATCAATTCCCGATGCCTGTGCAATTTTTTCTTTGCTGCAGCCGATACGCAAAAGCTCGGCAATGGCATAGATTCTGTCATCCGTTCCGACTTTAATATATTCGGTAAGCTCATCTTCGCCCATTCCGTCAAACCTTTTGTTTTCAAGGTGATACAAACCGATTTCAAGCGAGCGTATTGCTTTTAACAAGCTTTCCTCTATTGTTCTGCCTATGCTCATAACTTCACCCGTTGCCTTCATCTGAGTACCGAGAGAATTGTTGGCATCTGCAAACTTATCAAACGGAAAACGGGGCATTTTTGTTACAACATAGTCAAGAGTCGGTTCAAATGAAGCCGGTGTGTTTGCAATTCTTATTTCATCAAGCGTCATTCCTATTCCGATTTTGGCAGACACCCTTGCAATCGGATATCCGCTTGCCTTTGAAGCAAGAGCTGATGAGCGTGAAACTCTGGGGTTGACCTCAATCAAATAATATTGAAACGATTTGGGGTCAAGTGCAAACTGAACATTACAGCCTCCCTCAATTTCAAGTGCACGGATTATTTTGAGAGCACTGTCGCGCAGCATATGATATTCTTTGTTTGTAAGTGTTTGTGACGGACATACAACGATTGAGTCTCCTGTGTGAATTCCGACGGGGTCAATATTTTCCATATTACAGATGGTTATTGCCGTGTCGTTGCTGTCACGCATAACTTCATATTCGATTTCTTTATAGCCTTTGATGCTCTTTTCAATCAGCACCTGACTGACAGGAGAAAGAGAAAGAGCGTGTTTCATAAGAGGAACAAATTCATCCTCATTATCGGCAAATCCGCCACCTGTACCGCCCAAAGTGAATGCAGGACGAAGAACAACCGGATAACCGATTTCTTCTGCGACCTTCAGGCCTTCTTCAACCGAATTTGCAATATCTGACGGAAGCACGGGTTCACCCAGACTTTCGCAGAGTTTTTTGAACATTTCACGGTCTTCAGCTCTTTCAATGCTTTCGCTCTTTGTACCGAGAAGCTCAACACGGCACTCGGCAAGAACTCCTTTTTTTTCAAGCTGCATTGCAATGTTAAGACCTGTCTGACCGCCTATTCCGGGCAGAACGGCATCGGGTCTTTCGTAGCGGATAATTTTAGCAACATACTCAAGTGTCAGCGGCTCCATATAGACCTTGTCCGCAACTGTTGTGTCGGTCATAATGGTTGCGGGATTGGAATTGCAAAGAATAACCTCATAGCCTTCTTCTTTAAGTGCAAGGCAAGCCTGAGTGCCTGCATAGTCAAATTCTGCCGCCTGCCCGATAACAATAGGTCCTGAACCGATTACAAGAACCTTTTTAATATCCGTTCTTTTAGGCATTGCTCTTTTCCTCCTCCATCATCCTTATGAAGCGGTCAAACAGATATGCACTGTCCTGCGGACCGGGTGCACTCTCGGGATGATATTGCACACTGAATATTTTATCTTTATCGCATTTCACTCCTTCAACCGTGCTATCAAGCAAATTGATATGGGTAACTTCAAGCTCCGTTGACTTAACACTTTCGTAGTCAACCGCATAGGAATGATTCTGCGAGGTGATTTCAATTTTGTTAGTTTCAAGATTACGAACGGGATGATTCCCGCCCCTGTGACCGAATTTGAGCTTATAGGTTTTTGCACCGTAGGCAAGAGAAATAATCTGATGACCCAAACAAATTCCAAAAATCGGATATCTGCCCTTAAGAGCTTTGATAGTTTCTGCTACAGGCTGAACATCAGTCGGGTCGCCGGGCCCGTTTGAAATAAACACACCGTCGGGGCAAAGTTTTTCAATTTCATCAGAAGAAGTATTCCAAGGTACAATTGTTACCTTGCAATTTCTTTTGTTGAGTGAACGTACGATGTTCATTTTCATTCCGCAGTCAATGGCAACAACATGATATTTTTCGTTTTTGCATGGTGAAACCCATATTTTATCACAGCTCACAGTTGAAACCGCATTAGTCGGGATATCCGCTTTTTTCAGTATGTCCATACAATATTCATGGGAAACATTGGCATCTGTTATTATTACCTTACAGCTTCCGTTATCTCTGATAGAACGGGTAAGCTTACGAGTATCAATGCTGTAAATGCCCGGTATACCGTGCTTTTTCATAACTTCGGAAAGAGTTGCCGTGCTTCTGAAATTTGAAGGCAAATCGTTGTATTCACGAACAATGAGTGCACCTATAGTCGGTGTTTTTGTTTCAAAGTCATCATCTGCCATTCCGTAATTTCCGATAAGCGGATAAGTCATAACAACCGCCTGATACGTATAAGAAGGATCGGAAATTATTTCCTGATAACCGACCATTGAAGTGTTAAAAACAATTTCGCATACCTTGTCGGATGTATCGCCGAAAGCATAGCCGTAGTATTCACTTCCGTCCTCTAAAACAATTTTTCTGTTATATTGTGTAACCATACCGTTACCTCTCTTTTTTAGCCTCTGAAAGCTTTTGTTCAAATCTGTTTTTGCATATATCGGTCGGAATTTCTGTCGGATAATCACCGTTAAAACAGGCAGAGCAATAATCACAGTTGCCCGTCAGTAAAGAAAGCTGAGAAACGGGCAGATATCCCAATGTATCAGCACCTATTATTTTCGCAATATCTTCAACTGAATGATTGCAGGCAATCAGATTCTCTCTTGTATCAATATCCGTGCCGTAATAACACGGATTCAGAAACGGCGGTGAAGAAATACGCATATGAATTTCTTCAGCTCCCGCTTCACGCAGAAGAGTTACTATTCTGCCGCAGGTTGTACCTCTTACAATTGAATCGTCAATAAGAACAACCTTTTTACCTTTAACGCTTTCTTCAACTGCACTGAGCTTTATTTTTACCTGATCAAGCCTCGTGCTTTGACCGGGCGAAATAAAGGTCCTTCCGATATATTTGTTTTTTATAAGACCAATTCCGTAAGGAATGCCGGACTGACGGCTGAATCCGAGTGCCGCATCAAGACCCGAATCAGGAACACCTACCACAATATCGGCATGCGCAGGATGCTCCCTCGCAAGTATTTTGCCTGCTTCGATTCTTGATAAATGAACGGAAACACCGTCAATCTCGGAATCGGGACGTGCAAAATAAATATATTCAAAAATACATAGTTTTTTCTTTTTAGAATCACAGTGTTCCTTTCGGCTGACAATTCCGTTTTTGCTAAAAACTATTATTTCGCCGGGTTCAACATCACGGACAAATTCCGCACCCACAGCCTTTAACGCACAGCTTTCAGATGCTATAACATACATTCCGTCTTGTGTTTTGCCGTAGCAAAGTGGTCTGAAGCCGTAAGGGTCTCGGGCACAAATCAATTTTTGCGGCGACATCAGAACAAGCGAATAGGCTCCTTCAAGAATATTCATTGCCGAGCTTAAAGCATCTTCTATCGAGGGCAGTTTCAGGCGCTCTCTTGTTACGATATATGCAATGGTTTCGGTATCACTTGTTGTGTGAAAAATAGCTCCGGATAATTCGAGTTCATTGCGGAGTTTTGCGGCATTGCTCAGATTTCCGTTATGAGCAAGTGCCATTCTGCCTTTCTGATGATTAACTTCAATGGGCTGGCAGTTGGTGCGGTTTGTACCGCCCGTTGTGCCGTATCGGACATGCCCCACAGCCATTGTGCCTTTCGGAAATCTTGACAGAACTTCGGAATGAAAAACCTCGCTGACAAGTCCCAAATCCTTGTGAGAACTGAAAAGTCCGTCATCATTAACAACGATTCCGCAGCTTTCCTGTCCTCTGTGCTGCAGGGCATATAAGCCGTAATATACAACACCCGCTACATCGGCAGGCTCGGCTGAAATCACTCCGAAAACTCCGCATTCTTCATGTATGCTCATTCTTTTCCTCCGTTTGAACGCTTAAGTGCCGCACCTACAAATCCCTTGAACAGCGGATGAGGCTTGTTGGGTCTGCTTTTGAATTCGGGATGATACTGAACGCCTACATAGAACGGTCTTTCTGTCAGCTCAACGGTTTCAACAAGCCTTTCGTCCGGAGAAAGTCCGCTTAAAGTAAGTCCGTGACGTGTAAGGAGTTCACGGTAATAGTTGTTGAATTCATAGCGATGTCTGTGGCGTTCGCTGATATGATTTGTTTCATAGCAACGCTCCATTGTTGTGTCGGGTTTTATTTTGCAAGGGTAAGCGCCCAAACGAAGCGTACCGCCCTTGTCAATATCATCACTCTGACCGGGCATAAAGTTGATTACTTTGTGCTTGCAAAGTTCGTCAAACTCACCCGAATCAGCATCTGAAATACCGCATACATTCCGTGCGTATTCGATAACGGCGATTTGCATACCCAAACAAATTCCGAAATAAGGAAGGTGGTTTTCTCTTGCGTATTTTGCTGCGAGAATCATGCCTTCGATACCACGGCTTCCGAAACCGCCGGGAACAATAATACCGTCGAGTTCTGAAAGAAATTCCGAACAATTTTCAGCGGTCAGCTTTTCAGAATCAATCCAACTGATTTTTATATGGGTGTTATGGTAATATCCTGCGTGCTGAAGAGCTTCCGCAACCGAAAGATATGCATCGTGAAGCTCAACATATTTGCCGACAAGACCAATGTTTACGGTATAAGGTATCGCCTTGATGCGCTCCACCATCTGCGTCCATTCCGCAAGGTCAGGCTCGGGAGCATTTATGCCGAGCTCACGGCAGACAACGGATGAAAAATCAGATTTTTCGAGCATTAAAGGGGCTTCGTAAAGGTTTGGGAGAGTGATATTTTCAATAACACAATCGGGTTTGACATTACAAAAAAGAGATATCTTTTTAAATATGGATTCTTCCAACGGCTCATCACAGCGAAGTACAACAATGTTCGGGTTGATGCCCATGCCTTGAAGCTCCTTAACGGAATGCTGCGTAGGCTTTGATTTGTGTTCATCGGAACCGCGAAGAAACGGAACAAGAGTCACATGGATAAAAAGGCTGTTTTCTCTGCCGACCTCAAGCGAAATCTGACGTACCGCTTCAATAAAAGGCTGTGATTCAATATCGCCGATTGTTCCGCCGATTTCAGTTATAACAACATCTGCATTTGTCTTTTTGCCTACGCTGTAAACAAACTCTTTGATTTCATTTGTAATATGAGGAATCACTTGAACGGTTGAACCGAGATATTCTCCTCTGCGTTCCTTATTCAAAACATTCCAATAAACCTTGCCCGTAGTCAGGTTTGAATATTTATTCAGATTTTCGTCTATAAATCTCTCGTAGTGCCCCAAATCAAGGTCGGTTTCCGCACCGTCTTCGGTAACATAAACCTCGCCGTGCTGATAAGGACTCATCGTTCCGGGATCAACATTTATATACGGGTCAAGCTTCTGTGCGGCAACCTTTAAGCCTCTTGCTTTGAGAAGTCTTCCGAGCGAAGCGGCGGTTATTCCCTTACCGAGACCCGAAACAACGCCTCCGGTTACAAAGATATATTTGGTCATATTATCACTCCCATTCAACTGTGGCAGGAGGCTTCGAGGTGATATCATAAACAACCCTTGATATGCCTTTAACCTCGTTTGTTATTCTGCTGCTTGCTTTTTCAAGAACCTCATACGGCAGCCTTGTCCACTCGGCAGTCATAAAATCATCGGTTGAAACTGCACGCAAAGCAACGGTATAGCCATAAGTTCTCGCATCACCCATAACACCGACGGTTCTTGAATCGGTCAGCACTGCAAAATACTGGCTTGCCGATTTTTCGAGACCTGCTTTTGATATTTCGTCACGGAATATCGCATCCGCTTCGCGGAGAATATCAAGCTTTTCTTTTGTAATTTCTCCGATTACTCTGACTGCAAGACCCGGACCCGGAAACGGCTGACGCCATACGAGCTCATAAGGTATGCCGAGCTTTGTTCCTGCCTCACGCACCTCATCCTTAAAAAGGTCACGAAGAGGCTCTGCTATTTCGTCAAAGGATATAACATCGGGCAGACCGCCCACGTTATGGTGACTCTTAATAACCGCCGAATCACCTTTGCCGCTTTCAATTACATCAGGATAAATCGTGCCCTGAACAAGCACATTGATTTTTCCGAGTTTTTTTGCTTCATCTTCAAACACACGGATAAATTCTTCGCCGATTATTTTTCTTTTTTCTTCGGGATCGGCAACTCCCGAAAGCTTATTCAAAAATCTTTCTTCGGCATTTACTCTTATGAGATTCAGTCCGAATTTTTCCCTGAAAGTTTGCTCAACAAAATCACCTTCATTTTTACGCAAAAGACCGTGATCAACAAAAACGCAGGTCAGATTTTTGCCTATTGCCTTGTGAAGAAGAACAGCGGCAACCGATGAATCAACTCCTCCCGAAAGAGCGAGAAGAACCTTTTTATCTTTAAGCTTCACACGGTATTTTTCAACGGATTGTTCAACAAAATCATCCATTTTCCATTCACCTTTACAACCGCAGATTTCAAAAAGAAAATTGATCAGCATTTCTTTTCCGTATTCGGTGTGGGTAACTTCGGGATGAAACTGAACTCCGTAAAGCTTTCTTTTTTCATCACACATTGCGGCACACGGACACTTATCCGTATATGCAATAATTTTAAATTCTTCGGGAGGAGTTTTCACATAATCCGTATGGCTCATCCAACAAACGCTTTCGTACGGAACATTTTTAAACAACGGTTTTTTCTTTGTGAACACAGCGGTTTTTCCGTATTCGCTGCCGTTTTCAGCGCTGCGTATTTCTCCGCCTGCCATATACGCCATAAGCTGACAGCCGTAGCAGATACCGAGAATCGGAATACCTGCATTGAGAATATCCGCAGAATAATGGGGCGACAATTCATCATATACACTGTTGGGTCCTCCCGTAAAAATTATGCCCTTATATCCGATTCCTTTTATCTCATCAACAGATATTTTGTTATACGGCTTTATTTCGGCATAGACATGCTGTTCACGCACACGCCTTGCAATCAGCTGATTATACTGACCGCCGAAATCAAGCACAAGTATTTTTTCACTCACCGTGTTCACCTCCGTTTTTATAAATCTATTTCCGTATTTTCGTGCGAAACACCGACAAGCAGCGGTTTTATCTTGCCGAGAAATGCATCAACCTGTTCGGGACATCTGCCTATATATGCAGACGGGGTGAGAAGTGTATTCATCTCTTCTTCGGTTAAACCGAATTCTTTTTCTGCCGCCAGACGTGAAAGCAGGTCGCATTCTTCACCGTTTTTCATTTTTGCAGTTGCCTCCATAGAGCATTTGCGGATTGTTTCGTGAAGCTGCTGACGGTTTCCTCCTTTTTTGACTGCTTCCATCATCAGATTTTCTGTTGCAATAAACGGCAGATAATCTTTTACTGTTTTTTCAACAATTTTTTCGTTTACATGAAGTCCGTCGGTAACATTCTGTGCAAGACGGAGAATCGCATCGGCGCAGAGGAAGCCTTCGGGCATTGATAT
>JAZNPG010000090.1:0-13412 GCA_045589555.1 Acutalibacteraceae bacterium | reverse complement strand
CAGTAGATTGCGTTCTTCTCTTCATTTCTGACTTTGTTGACATATCCCGAAAGCATTGAAACGCCACCAACGAGCTTTGAATCAATTTCTTCGGCAAGGAAGTCGCCGTGCAAATCGTTGGAATGTAAAATGGTAAGTTTTTTCAGATTAGCCATAAAATCCTCCATTAAGATTTTTATTCATTTTAATTTTAACAAATAAAAACAAATTGCACATTGTACTTTAGTGCAGAAATGAAAATTATTTTGATTTTTTAATAAACTAAAGCCGCCTTTGTGAATTGAAGACGGCTTTCGGCATATTATCTTAATTATGTTTTGGCAGAGCATTCTATATACTGTATGGTTTCTTTAATAAGGGATTGAACGCCAACTTCTCTTGCAGCTTCCATCTTGAACCGGTCAAGAGCAGCTCTTGCCTGAGGAACATCTGAATTATTCTCTGACATTTCGTTTACACCCCTTTGCAAATCAATTGCATTTGCCTTATTATTGTTGCAATTCATTCAGGGTTTATTAATGTTAATTTTTTTGATTATTTTGAAAATTTTGGAATTGAAAGCCGACGGGTTTTAATCCGTCGGCTTTGCAATTGTTATTCAACTGTAATCTTTGCAATAATCAAGGTTCAATTATATTGAACTTTGCTGCGCCTGCAGTATCGAACTGATTAAGATTATTAACAATCAACTCAAGCTTTGAAGCGTCACCCTCAAGCTTCATCGAGGATTTGATTTTTCCCATATCCTTCTGAACGAAAAGTGCAAGTGCCTTCCGAGGACAGGTTACGGTCAGATCTGCTTCATCCGAATTCACGTTTGCGTACTGCAGCAAGGCTCCGTTATTGAAATGAAGCAGAATTTTTTCCTGTGTATCAGCAATAACAATGTTCATTTTAAAGTTCTCATTTGAAATTGCATCTTTATCCAAAAGAATGCCGATATAATCAAATATCATCTCGGCGGTCATATTTTTAAGAACACTTCCGTCGGTTTTTGCATTTTTGCCCTTCTCGGCTGCGTTGCCGTTTCTCAACTCAAGCGCAGCGGAAAGATAGGCATTTCTCCATGTGCCCGATTCAGCCTGATATCCGAGCTGCTCAAGTGCATCGGCACAGAGAAGCCTTGCAGCGGTATTCTCGGGGTCGGCATAAACAAGAACATTTGTAACCTCTGCAACCCACTGATACTCACCTTTATCAAAATCTTCTTTAGCCTTTCGGAGAACCTCATCGGTATCGCCGAGATATTCAACCCATTTTTTTGCACTTTCCGTAGGCTCAAGAGGATTGAGATTGACGGGGTTTGCGTCATACCAACCCATATATTTCTGATAAACGGCTTTTGAATTGTGAGCAACCGTGCCGTAATACTGGCGGGTATACCAATTCTTTGCAAGTTCATCGGGCAATTCGATCATATTTGAAATTTCATCGGAGGTATATCCCTGATTTATATAAGTAAGAGTCTGATCATTGATGAATTTATAAACAGCCGCAGTGTCCGCAAGATAATTGTTTATAAGTTCATTTCCCCAATGCGGCCAGTTATGCGATTGGAATGAAACCTGCACATCGTTACCGTAAAGTGCAATCGCTTCGGTTATATATTTCGCCCATGCATTGCCGTCGCGGACCTGAGCGCCACGGAGAGTGTAAAGGTTATGGAGAGTTGCCGTGCAGTTTTCAGCTACCCAAAGTGCCTTCATTTCAGGAAGCCATATGTTCATTTCGGCAGGTGCTTCCGTACCGGGAGTCATCTGGAACTCCATTGTTACTCCGTCGACAGTATAAGTTTCGCCGGTGCTTCTGATTTCATATGTTGGGGTTATAAAGGTTACCATGCCTGTTGACTGACCCATTCCGATTCCCATTGCGACTCTGCCCGTTTCGGATTCTTCAAGAAAAACGCCGTACTGATACGATGCTCTTCTGCCCATTCCTTTACCGGCATAAATATTCTCGCTTACGGCGTGCTCAACAAAACCTTCGGGAACAATTATCGGGATCAATCCGCTCGCAAGCTGTTCTTCAAGCGAAAGTGTGCTGTCTGCTGCCTGTTCCTCGGAAATAACGCCTTTGATTCCGCCGTAATGGTCAACGTGAGGATGTGAAATAATAACAGCTTTTACGGGAAGCTTTCCCAGATTTTTTTCAACAAGCTGCATTGCTGCCTGAGTGCACTCAACACTCATCAAAGGGTCAAAGATTATCCAACCCGTATCGCCTTTGATAAGAGTAAGATTTGCCATATCATAGCCTCTGACCTGATATATGTTTTCACAAACCTCAAAAAGACCGTATGCATGGTTATTTTTAGTGTTTTCCCAAAGGCTCGGATTAACCGTATCAGGGCATTCTGAATAGTTATCCACAAAGCTGTATGCTTTCTGGCTCCAGATAACTTTTCCGTCATCATCCTTGAGTTCAAGCTCTTCGGGCGCATCGATAAGACCTTTTGTTGCAAATTCATATTCTGTTTTGTTATTGAAATCAAGAACGGAATAAACTGCGGAATTAACCTCAACGGTATGTTCCGTTGCTGCTTTTGTTTCTGCATTAAGACCCAGTTCTGCAACCATATCGGAACCATTATTTGCGCCGCACGCAGAAAATGAAAACAAAATTGCGCTTACAAAAATTATTGATAATATTTTTTTCATAGGATTTGCCTCCTTTATAGTAAAATTATAATCAACCGTTTTATTGAATCAGTATAACACAAACACGCTTTTGTTTCAACCAAAAAAGATTTATAAGATTAGAAAAGCTGCCTTTGTTATTCAACGGCAGCTTTTGGTACTAAATATTATTTAAGTTTTCATTGAATTCGATATCATCAGTTGATTTGAGAATTAATACGGACTTGCTTTCAGATAGTGGGGCTCACCGCAGCCGCAAACAGGATTGATACCGAAAAGCTTGCCAAAAAAGTTTACAACTGCCCAGATTATTCTCATAAGCAGCGAATCGCTGTGGCAGATATGGTCGCACTCAGGTTCCGGCACGGTGTCAACAATTACAATTCTGCCGTCGCCGTCGGGGTTACCGTATTGCTCTGCGGTTATTTTTCCGTCAAGATGCTCGGTGAAATACTCTATGAGCATTTCGGAATCGCACGGCAAATCCTGCTGAAGAATTTTCACACCGTCAAGCATTGTAAGTCCGTCGCCGCCCTGAAGAATCACATAGGTGCTGCCTGCAAGACTGTATTTCTTATCGGGGTCAATGGGTTCGCCGCCAACTTTCACATTCTGAACTCGGCGCTGCTTGGTTTCATCGATTCCGATAAAGCTGTCAAGCTGGTCAGTAATAACGGGAGTTTCAAGATATGTATGAATTTCATATGTCATGCCCGAAACCTGGAAAAAGCTGCCGAGAACCTCGGGACATTTGCGTGCACCGTGTTCAAGGATATCCATAACCTGCTGACCCGTAACCTCAACAACGCACATTCCGTTGTTGAATGCATTGACATCCATCAGGTTCTTTCTTGATACTCCGCCGATTTCAACCTCTGCACGCACACCGCCGCCGTTGGCAATTGCGATATCCGCTCCTGTTACCGCACGGTAGGCATCGGCAACGAAATCGCCTGCATTAGTTTCCTGCTTTCTTACTGCCCTGACACCGTCGGCATCATAGATAACAAGTTTTGCTTCGGATGTGCCGATTTCATCATAGAGATAAGCAATATCGGCGTTATAGCCGTCAACCTTTTCTTTAACGGTGCTGTAGGCTGATTTTGCCTGAGCAGACATTGCTTCAACATCTATATCATCGGGGTTGACAAGCTCAAAGCTGAAGCTGCCGCCGCTGATTGTGAGCACACCGAAATTGGCAAGCTTCGTGCCCGTTGAGGTAAGATAAACATCCTCGTTATCCTTGTTTTTATAAACGGCACTCTGCGTTGTTTCATGGGAATGAGCATCAATGAAGCAGTCGATGCCGTTGGTATTGGCAATAATATCGGATGATTTCCAGCCCTCATTCGAGCCGAGTATACCTGCATGACCCACGGCAACGACATAATCCGCACCGTCGGCAATCGCTTTATCAACGCTTTCCTGAATGTTTTCATAGAGGTCTTCGTTTTTCAGTTCTCCCGGAAAAACAGGGAAGCCGTAAATAAAGTTGCCGTTTTCATCCTTGAAATATTCGGGGGATGATGAGGTGACGGTATCGGGAGTTGTGATACCGACAAAAGCCACCTGATAATCGCCCGAATCCTCGATTGCATACTGTGCAAACACAGGCGAGTCGGATGTAAGATTGAAAAAATTGGAGCAAATATAATCATATTCTGCTTTATTCTGTGCAAGGTCAAGCAGGGTATCCATGCCGTAATCAAACTCATGGTTGCCCGGAGCCGCATAGTCATAGCCGACTGCATTCATGATATCTGCAACGGCTTCGCCCTTGGTCATTGAACCGATAACCTCGCCCTGAATTGCATCGCCTGCATCAACAACCACAACCTTTTTGCCCTGAGCGATAAGCTCGGCTCTGTAAGCAGCGAGCAAAGGATAATCGTCAATTGCGCAATGAACATCGTTTGTATAAAGAATAACGGTTTCCGTCTGAGCCGCAAAAGCCGACAGCGACATCACCGACAGCAGCATTGCCATCACAAGCAATATGCTGATGATTCTGTTTGTTTTTTTCATTATAACGCCTCCTGTATCTGATTCTGTTTTATATATTAGTATCAAGAAAAAAAGTTGTCAATAAAATTATTTTCAACTTTTATTTTCTCTTGTAATTCATAATAATTACGCCGTTGCGGTTTTCGCATTTTATCAGCCCATATCCCGAAGCCTTGCTTTCATTGAAAAGCGGCTTATCTTTTTTATCTGCAATTATCGGCGCAACAACAAGGCTCAGCTCATCAATTGCATCGGCTTGCTGAAACGTTCCGTTAATGATGCTGCCGCCCTCAAGAAGCAGCGTTTTGCAGTCGAAAAGGCTCCCGAGCTTCTGCAGGGCAAGCTCAACATCAATCTCGGTTTCGCCTGCAAAAATATAGGAGATTCCCGTTTTCTCAAGATATCCGAGATAACGCTCATCAACCTGCTGCGTGAGCACCTCAATTATCTGCGCTCCGTCATATCCGGGGTCTTCGTCGGGGTCAATTATCTTGTCGGTTTCCCAGCCGAGCCTGCCCTTCGGGTCAAAGGCAACGGCATAAAATCCGCTGAGTTCTTCGACAACATAATCGGTTTTGCTCTTCACGGGCTCATAATCCGTCAGCTCGGGATACCGGCCGCCGGTAAAGCTGCCCTCCATGGTGATTCTGCCGCAGATAAATCCGTCAGCCTTTAAATTGCGGTTGATTTCGTAATATATTTCCGTTGCAGCTTCGCATTCGGGTCTGCCGAGAAAATCGCCCGTCACTTTTCCGTCAACGGATGTTACCATATGGCATATTATATACGGTCTGTTCATCATTCTCCTCCGTTTTTCCGCAGCAGAAAAATACTCTGCAAAAATAAATTTTTACATTTTCATTATATAACTTTTTGTTAAAAAATCAAACCCCCTTTTCGCTTATTTCTCTTGATTTACCTGATAAAACAGATTATAATATCAGCGGTTGGTGATAAATATGAACACATATTTTAACGAAATTACTTCCAAACCTATCAATACAGACGATAACAAGGTGCTTTACAAAATTCCTGCAGGCGCTCTTTGCGGCAACGGCGACCTCGGCGTTGTTTTTGATAACGGCGATGACGGTCTGCTCATCCACATCTCAAAATGTGATTTCTGGAAATTTGCAACGGGTGCGAATGCAGACGGCGGCATAAAAGCTGTCGGCAGCCTGAAAATCGGAAGCATTGATCCGGAGGATTACAACATAAAACAATACTTTGATAAAGGGCTTCTTGAGTGTAAATTCCGCAGCATCGGGCTCGATTTATTTGTTGCGCCCGAAAATCTGATTTATTTTCAGATAAAAGCGCCCGAATCGGAAAGCTTCCCTGCTGTTGAAATTGAGCTTGCGGATACCTGCAACTCGCAGAATTCCGAGCATACGGACAAGGGCGTTAAATGCTTTATCCGTAAATTCAGCGGCGATGAGGTTGAACGTGAAACGGCGGTTGCCCTGTGCCTGAGAAAGCTTGAGTCGCAGACTGCCGGCGGCTTTAAATGCGTGCGCTTCTGCATCTCTGCCGTTACCTGCTTCGACAGCGGCGATTATATCGGCAAAGCCGTTGATATGGCGCTGAATGCCGATTACGATAAAGACAAGGCAAAAACAGAAGAAAAATGGAAGAATTTCTTTGCCGCTTCAAAGGTTACCCTTGAGGACAAGGAAATTGAGAAATTCTATAATTCAAGCCTTTATCATCTTGCAGGCTGCATGGGCAACAAAGAATTCCCTCCCGGACTGTTCGGCAATTTCATAACAGATGATTTCTTTCCCTGGGCGGGAGATTACCACATGAATTATAACTACGAAGCGCCCTATTACTGCATTTTCTCCGCCAATCATCCCGAGCTTTTTGACGGCTATATGGCTCCGCTCAACGATATGAGCGAAAATGCAGGCAAATTTGCAAAGCTTTTCGGTTGCAACGGCTATGCGCTGCCCGTAAGCTTCGGCCCGAAAGCACTCGACTTTTATACGATGAAGGGCTGCAAGGAGCACGGCATACTTTTCCTCGGTCAGAAAAGCCATGCGGCATACGCCTGCGTAATTCCGCTGATGCATTGGTTTTCAACATATGACAAGGATTATGCGCGCGAAAACTACTATGATTTTGTGCTCAACACAGCCGCATTCTGGGAGGATTACCTTGTAAAGGAAAAGGGCAGATATGTTATCAAAAACGATGCGGCGCACGAAATCCCCTATTACCGCTGCGAAAAATTCAGGTACATAACGCACAAAGGACAGATTGAAGCCGTAAATGCAATAAACTCGCTCGGTCTTGTAAAGCTGCTTTTCAGCGGCATTTACGATATGGCAAAGGAGCTGAAGCTCAACACCGAGAAATATCCCGTATGGCAGGATATCATTGAGAATTTAAGCGATTTTCCGACATTCATAAAGCACGGCAAAAGATGCTTCCGCTATTCAAAAAGAGGCATCCGATGGAGAGATGAAAACACGGTCGGTCTTCAGCATATCTACCCCGCTTCTCAGGTTGGCTTATCCTCGGGCGAAAAGCTGCTTAAAATTGCAAGAAACACTTATTTTATCAATGACAGACGCCTTGACGACAACGGTTCAAACTCATATCTCCCTGCAGGCGCAAGAATCGGAGTTGACCCCGAATTTTTGATTGAGGGAATTCATCAGAACATCAAAGAATTCGGACTCCCCAACAGGCTTTTCCGCCATCACGGCGGCGGCATTGAGCATCTCACAACCGTGCCTGCAACAGTAAACGAAATGCTTTTGCAGAGCCATGAGAGTATTATCAGACCCTTCCCCTGCTGGAACAAAAAATCTGCCGCATCCTTTGAAAATCTGAGGGCAGACGGCGCATTCCTTGTTTCCTCGGAGCTTAAAAACGAAAAGATTGTTTCTCTTAAAATCAAAAGTCTTAAGGGCAGAGACTGCTGCGTTGAGGGCACCGATATAAAATCCGTTATCAGGGAATCGGATAAAAAAGAAATCCCATTCACCCGAAACGGCGACACGGTTTCTTTTGAAACGCAGGCAGACGCAACATATATTCTTATATAATTTTTTATCATCCAAAGGAGGATACTGTTATGGATAAAAAACTTAAGGTCGGTATTTTCGGCGCAAGAAGAGGCTGCGGCATCGCACAGGGTCTCACCCTCACCGAAAAAGCATACATCAGTGCTGTTTGTGACTATGACGAAAGCACTTATGAGAGAATCTCAAAATACTGCTGCGACGAAACAAAATACTACAAGGATTTTGACGAATTCATTAACAGCGGCATGGATGCGGTTGTTCTCACAAACTTCTTCCATGAGCACGCAAAATATGCTGTTATCGCTCTCGAAAAGGGCATCCATGTTCTGAGCGAAACAATGCCTGCCGTTACCATGGCTGAATGCGTTGCAATCTGCCGCGCATCCGAAAAGAGCGGCGCTATCTATATGCTTGCGGAAAACTATGCATATTTTGCAGTTATCAGCAAGCTTACCGAAATCTATCAGTCAGGCACTCTCGGCGAGGCTCTTTACTGCGAGGGCGAATATGTTCATCCCATGAGCCACGAGGAATATGTTCACTATACACCCACAACAACCCATTGGCGTGCACTTATGCCTTCAGGCTTCTATCTGAGCCATTCATTCGCTCCTCTTATGAGAGTTACAAACGATATCCCCGTTTCGGTTAACGCAAGAAGCATTTACACCGACGGAATGCGTCAGGAGCGTGAGGGCGAGCCCATCAAGGACGTTGCATCCATTATGCTCTGCACAATGAGCAGAGGTGCTGTTGCAAGAATCACGGGCTGGGCAAAATTCGGCGGCCACGGCAACTGGTACCGTTTTGCCTGCGCAAAGGGCAGCGCCGAAACCGTAAGAGGCGACGGCGGCAAAATCCGCATTGTTTATAACGATTGGGAAACTCCCGAGGGTCTTGAAAAAGAAAAGGTTTCAACCGTCGGTTTCCCCTTCGACAAGGATAAGGCAAGCCAGTGCGGCCATTCGGGCGGCGACTACTATGTAGCCCACGAATTCCTCAGCTGTATCCTTGAGGGCAGACAGCCCTATTTCAACGCATACCGTTCATGCGCAATGTCAGCCGTTGCAATTCTCGGCTGGAGAAGCAGCCTTCATAACGGTGCGGAATACAAAATCCCCGATTTCTCAAACGAGGAAGAAAGAAAGGCTTACGAAAACGATAACCTCTCCCCCTTCCCCGATGAAAACGGCGTTGCAAACTATCCCTGCACAAAATACGATGCAGACAAATTTGATATCTGATAAGGCATAAAAAAGCCCGTCGGTTTTTCCGACGGGTTCTTTTGTTTACAGCAGTCAGTAGGTATAGCAAAGGCGTCCGTAAGGGGCAGCATCTCCGTTAGTATAGAATGAGTAAACATCGCCTGCCGTGCAGTTATCCGCCCACTTGAAGCGGATGCCTGCATCAGAATCAACAAGGCTTTTTGAAACCTGAAGCATCAGCCTGTTGCCCTCAAAGCGGATTTCCGCCTCACCGATTTTCTCGTAGCCGTTTCCGCTGATTTTCTCAACGGCTGTTTTTCCGCTTACGGGTGCCGTTCTGTTGATAACAAGGCTTTCGTTGATGAAAAGCGTCATCCATGCACCGCCATCGGAGGATGTGAGGTTTTCGGCAGTATCAACATAGAAATAAAAGTTATTTTCATCTTCCGTGACCTTCATATTGACTATATCGTTTCTGCCCGAATAATCCGTATAAACTGTTGTGCCGAAGCCTTCACAGTTTCTCTCTGCAGTATCGTTACGGTAGTCCTTGTAAAGCGCCGTTATCGCAGGATTATTCCATTGTTCGAAGCCGCCTTCAATATCTATCGGTACACCGTTGCCACGGCTTACCTTTGCCGTGGCTTTCTTGAATTCAGCAATGTATTTCACAAGCTGCATATAGTAATTATCGCCCAATATGCCTGCAGAGGGCTCAACATCGCGCGAGGAGTTTTCATCCGCACAGTCAACAAAAACTATGGGTCTGCCCTCAGCGGCAGGCTGGCGCTGCGCAACCCATTCGTTAAACCCTGTCACAAAGACTATATCGGGGTCCATTCTGATTGCAAATTCCCATTGCTCGGCAAAATTATATCCTTGCAGAATTGCTCCGTCAGAGGTATCGTTCGCTCCGTTATGCCACGAGCGGGTTCTGTCATCAGAGCCGTACCATGCCGCATTGCTGAATGCGCAGGTATCCGAATGCTGCGCAACGGAAACATTCATTATTTTTGTTCCGCCGTAATTATATACAGACTGCAGGGTGAGCGAGCGGTCAAACTCCATCCACGGGAAGCCGTCTTTAACCTTGTCAGCGTTGGGCCATTGGCTCGCCTTGATTCTGAAATATTCCTTGACATCGCTGCGCAGCACGCTGTCATTCGCATTGCCGACAATCATGGGCTTGCCGTCCAATTTGAACCAGAGTTCATCGAGGCGCGGACACTCTGCTTTCAGTTTAGAATCGTTATACAGTTCGTCATAAATCCTGTTCATTGTGTCGCCTGAATATGAGTTGGTGTAAAACGCAATCTGCGGAACATCCCAACCGTCAAGCAGATATTCATGCCATACCCGTATGAGCCTTTTCGCACTTTCGGAATATGTAAATGCGTTGGTTGTATCGATAACAATAAAATCAACCGCAGCATCCGTCAGCATCTGAACGTGCTTGCGGAAAACCCATTCGTCATCCGATGTATAATAGCCGAACAGAGGCTCGCCCCAGAAATGGAACTCGTTGACCCTGCCTCCGCCCGAAGCAATCCAATCCGCCTCAGAATTCACGGCATCGGGGTTTGCAGCAACAATTTTTGAATTATCATAGAGATAATCCTTGCCGTGCTGACCCTGCCAGAGAAAATAAAAAATGCATACCAGCTTTTCGCTTTCGCCTGCGGAAACAACGCTTCTGCCGAGCCCGTCAGTACAGGAAAGCGAGCCGTTCACGGTCACCTTTTTTTCAACAATCGGGTTTGTGCCAAAAATGCAGCTGAAGATATTCAGCAGCACCAGCACAAGCGCCGTTATTTTTTTCAGAATCAGCATTGAAAAATCGCTCATTGCATTCATCTCCTTTTACGGTTTCATTTATATCATATCGCAGCATTGATGTCAAACTAACAAAAGAAAAACGTGTACTGTACGGTAAAAACAACAAATTCGCACTCCGAAATGAGTGCGAATGTAAATTTTATATAAAACTATATTTACAGCAAAAATCGCAAGAGAACTAATTAAACTATACTAAAAATAAATAGTAACCCCCCGGCTTAGCCGGTGGTTCTTCATATGCGGGCAAAGCCCTATGTTACTGGCATCGCCTTAAGGCGTACCCTACGGCTACCAACCGCAAAGGCTTGTTACTTGCTACCCGTAAACAGGTCGGTGTATTCTTAGAGCGTCATTTGGTCATGTACCAAATCTTCATTCAACTGATTCTTTATGTATTCAGCTATCTTTTTATCGTTCTTTCCTGCTGTATCTACATAATATCCTCTGCACCAAAAACTTCTGTTTCCATACTTGTACTTTAAATTCGCATGACGCTCAAAGATTATTAACGTGCTTTTTCCTTTGAGAAATCCTACAAATCCCGAAACACTCATTTTGGGCGGAATTTCTACGAGCATATGTATGTGGTCTGGGCATACTTCTGCTTGAACTATGTTCACCTGTTTCCAGTTACATAATTCTCTTAATATCTTTCCTATTTCTTCTCTGTGTTCTCCGTAAAAGATTTTTCTTCTGTATTTCGGTGCAAACACGATATGATATTTGCAATTCCATTTGGTATGTGATAAACTACTGTTGTCATTCATTTGAATGTCCTCCTTTTGATTTGTTGGTGCAGTTGGTAGCCGCACCTTTATTCTATCAAAAGGAGTTTTTCTTGTATACGCATCGCTAAAGCTTTTTCGGAACCCCTGGCACAGCCAGGGGTTTTCAAATACAATAAAAAATCCGAACCCTTTTCCTATTGGGAAAAGTCGGTTCGGATTTTTCTGGTTTGGTACGGATGTTCATAACACAAGTAGTTCTTCGGCAATACATATTCTAACTTTCGTACTCTAATATATTTCCTCAGATACGGAGGAATACATAATGTCAAATATAATTGAAGATTTCTATTATGGTAACATTGAGCCACAAGAAGTAAATAACGAATTGACGCCTAAACTCAAGAAAAAGCTGAGTAACCTTGCCGAAAAAGAAGAACAGCTTACTGCAAGATTGAGCGGTGAGGATAAAGAGCTGTTTCAAAACTATGTCAGTGCTTATATTGATTTTTAAGCTACAAGTAATGCTGACAGCTTTATATCAGGCTTCAGGCTTGGTGCTAAATTTACATACGACACATTTGTTACTGATTAAAAGGAGAATATAGTTATGAATAAATCATCATTTGAGCAAAGCGGCGGAACATACAGAATGGTTGGTGATTACAGAATACCGAATATTACATTACCAGCCGAGGCAAACAAGCCACTGGGTGTATGGGGAATGAAACGCAAAGATTATCTTATGAAACATAAACGAGTACAGTTCAATATTATGCTTATGAACGGTACATTGTGGACTCATATTGCGGAGGTTGATGAACAGGCATCAGATATGTTCTCTCGGCTGGTAGAACAGATGAAACTCAATGAGGGCATTACGGAACAACAACTGAAAGCAGACAACCAAATGGAGTGGGTTTCCCGTATGAATAATATTGAAGCACGGGCAAAAGAAATTGTTAATCACGAGTTAATTTATTGTTGAGGTTATTGCTATGTTTAAAAACAGGAAACCTTGTGGCAATAGTTATCTCGAATGTAACCTACCTCCATTTCTGAAAAATCTATAACAGAATTTGCAGATTCATTAGGACGTCATAATAAATTGCGTATTTCTGCACTTTTGTAATTAAGCCATAATTTGAATTGAGATTACTCGATGAAAATATCTAAATATACAACATAATATACTTCAGACGCAACAGATATATTGTTGCGCCTGATTGTTTCTTTTTATAATATTGTTATCTCTCTTGCGCTTCCTCTGTCACCGCGATTTGTTACATACTGCATCGTACCACCGGGCAGTATGCTTTCAAAAGCAAAGTGCAGATGCCCTGCAAGCACAGCCTTAATCACAGGTTCACCGGTAACATATTCGTAAAATGCCTTTGAAGCTTCTGTGGGCTCTGCTATATCACCTTTGACCTCGGGGTGAACCTCTGAGTCAGAGCCAAGCAGGCATATTTCACCGTTCCAGAATTCATAACTCTTCTTATAAAGCTCATTTTCATATAGAGGAGCATGCATAAAAAGAATGATGGGATACCCTTTCTTTACTTCCTCTTTAAGCATTTCAAGCTGTTCATATTCCACCTGATGATAAGCGTCGTCTATTCCGACAAAGTTAACACCGCCGATGATATGAGAATTAAAGAATATATTAACAGGATATCCGCCGATTTCTTCCAAACTGTTAAGACGGTAAGCCATATCCTCTTTTATGCCGTCATATTTTGCATATTCGTGATTGCCTGCAACGAAAAGGAACTTATCCCGCTTTAAAAATTCCTTTGCGAATTCAACGCAAGGCTTTGATATGTAGTCGATAAGATCTCCGGTATGAACAATCAGATCGCAGTTCTTTTCACCGTACTTTATCAGCTTGTTGAGATTTCGTACACTTCTTTTCTCGTTTCGTTTTTTGCCCTGTCTTATCATATTCTCAGAGTCACTGTCACAATAAAA
>JAZNPG010000089.1:0-53437 GCA_045589555.1 Acutalibacteraceae bacterium | reverse complement strand
AAAATGAATTTAAAAGAAATCGCAGCTAAACTGCTGTGCTTTCTGGCGCTGCTCGGTTGCTTTGCAACAGGGGCATATGCGGATTGGTATGATGACGTGAAGCCGGGAAGCACATGGGTTGAAATAGAAGGCGATAATTTTGTTGCAGATACTTTTCTGGGTGTGCCTGCGTTATATAACGAGAGCAACCGTAATTATCAGTGCAACGAAATTGTTATGAGATTTTACAGAGAGGCTTACGGTCTTGAGATAAGAGCTTATAATGAGAGCGACCCGAAATCTCTGACCGAAGGCTATGAATTTGTTAAAACAAAATCACCTAAAAAGGGCGATATCATTTTTGTTTCGGCAGAAATGAGAGGCTCGGACATGGACCACTGGGCAATCGTCAAGGATTACAGTGACGGCTACATTACCATGTTTGAGCAGAATGCAATCTGGAACGGTAAGGCAGCCGTTGAAAGAAAAATCAAATTTCCGTCGGATTCTTATTATATCTACACACCTGTAAGTACAGGCGATGCACCTGCACCCGTGCTCAAGGGTGCTTCAACCGAAACAACAGACAAGGTGCCCGAGCCAAGTTCAAAACCTGCAGAAACAACAACCTCTGCACCTTCAACCACAAAGGCTCCCGCAACTTCGGCGCCAACCACAAAGGCTCCCGAAACAACCAAAGCGGCAACAACAAAAGCCGCAACAACAAAGCAGCCCGCAACTGTTGCAAAAACTACAGCACCTCAGACAACCCGAGACGAAAAAAATGCTTCTGAAACCGAAACAACCTCAGCGGTAACAACGCAGACTGTTACAGAGGAACACACAACGGAAGCGCTCAGGGGTGTCGCCGCGATTCAGGGCGAGCTTAACACAACGGCTCCTGCAACTGAACATACAGAAGCTGCAACGAAAGCTTCGGAAGAGAATAACAGCACAATGAAAACGGTTTTGCTTGCTCTCGGAGTCGGTGCGGCAGCAATCGGAGTTGCTGCATTGAGTATTGTTATTTTCAAAAATAAAAAACATAATTAAAACGCATGAAGGGGGTGCGCAGATTGAAGCTGAATGAAAGATTTATTCAGGATTTGCAGGATAAAATCGATATTGATCAGGTTATATCCTCATATGTCAATCTTAAGCGCAGGGGCAAAACCCTCGTCGGCCTGTGCCCTTTTCATAATGAGAAAACTCCGTCCTTCACCGTTTATCCCGATACACGCTCGTTTTATTGCTTCGGCTGCGGAGCAGGCGGCGATGTTATAAGCTTTGTGCGCAGGATAGATAATCTTGATTATATCGAGGCAGTCAAGGCTGTTGCTCAGATGGCAGGTATGCCCATGCCCGAGGATGGCTATGACGATACTCTTTCGAAAAAGAGGATGCGTCTGCTTGCGGCAAACAGAGAGGCGGCAAGGTTTTTCAATGCTTGCCTTATGGAAGAAAAAAACCGTTCTGCGCTCGAATATTTTCTGAGCAGAGGGCTTTCGATGAATACTATCCGCCGTTTCGGGCTCGGTTATGCTCCCGATGAATGGAGGGCGCTTATTGAGCATCTACGCTCAAAGGGTTTTACCGATGAGGAGCTTGTGCTTGCAAATCTTGCAAGGCGCTCCGATAAAAACGGCAGGGTAAGCTACTACGATAACTTCAGAAACAGGGTCATGTTTCCCATAATCGACCTTCGCGGCAATGTCATTGCATTTGGCGGCAGAGTTATGGATGATTCAAAGCCCAAATATATCAATACATCCGATACCCTTGTCTATAAAAAGAGCAATGGCGTTTTTGCTCTCAATTTTGCAAAGAATGCCAATGATAACAAGCTTATTCTCGTTGAGGGATATATGGATGTCATCGCCCTTCATCAGGCAGGTTTTACGAATGCGATTGCCTGTCTCGGAACGGCTTTCACCAATGAGCAGGCAAATCTTCTTTCAAGATATGCCGATGAAATTCTTATCTGCTATGATAATGACGAAGCAGGCAAAAAGGCAACGCAGAAGGCTCTCGGTGTGCTGGGCAAAACAGGTGTCAAGCTTCGTGTTGTTAAAATGGATGGCGGCAAGGATGCGGATGAAATTATCCGCAAACACGGCAAGGAGCGCTTTGATTCACTTCTGGGTAAGGCTTCCAACAAAACAGAATATAAATTGCTTGAAGAAAGAGCGAAATATAATCTTGCAACCGATGACGGCAAGCTTCGTTTTCTTATGGCTGCAACGCAGGTGCTTGCGGAGTGCGGCAGCATAGAGTGCGATATTTATGCAACAAGGCTCTCAAATGAGCTTGGCGTTAATGTTGAAAGCATTAATGCTCAGATTAAATCTGCAAAAGCAAAGCTTCGCCGCGCTGAAGATGAGCGCAGAAAAAGAGAGAGGGATTCTTTCCTTGAAAAAAGCTTTGAGGATAAGAACAACCCCGAAAGAGCAAAAAATCTCAGGGCTGCAAAAGCAGAGGAAACAATTATTGCTTCCTTTATGCGCAACCCCGATTTTTATAAAAAACTTAAAGACAGACTTTCTGCCGATGATTTTGTAACCGCATTTAACCGCAGGCTTTATCAATGTCTTGTTGAAAAGCTTGAAACGGGCGTTGATGCGGAGCTGAGCCAGTTTGCGCAGCATTTCAGTCCCGAAGAAATGGACAGCGTGACCCGAATTTTCATTTCTTCATCATCTCTGAATAATACGCTCAGGGAGTGTGAGGATTGCATAAATGTTCTCAAAGAAAAGGTTTCTCCCAAAATTACGGATACCTCTTCCATGAGTGATGAGGAATATTTAAAGCTGTTTAAGAAAAATTAACATAAGGATGTGAGTATTATGGAAGGAACAGAGAAGAAGACCCCTTTTAAATCGCTGGTTGAAAAGGGCAAGGCTTCAGGTAAGCTGACAACTCAGGAAATCGACGCAGCCATAGTTGAAATGGATCTCGATATTGAGGAACTGGACAAGCTTTATGAAACTCTTGAAAGCAATAACATTGAGATTATTGACGACCTTTCGAGCGCTGCAATTGAAAATTTTGATGTCGATATACCCAAATCGCTGGATATCGGCGGCAGTGATGACAGAGGCAGCAATATTGATGACCCTGTAAAGGTTTATCTTAAGGAAATAGGCAGAGTTCCGCTTCTTACCGCAGAGGAAGAAATTGAGCTTGCAATCCGCATTTCCGATGATGATAAGCAGGCAAAGCAGCGCCTTGCAGAGGCGAACCTGCGCCTTGTTGTAAGCATTGCAAAAAGATATGTAGGCAGAGGCATGCAGTTCCTTGATCTTATTCAGGAAGGTAACCTCGGTCTTATCAAGGCTGTTGATAAGTTTGATTACACCAAGGGCTTCAAGTTCTCAACCTATGCAACATGGTGGATCAGACAGGCAATCACAAGAGCTATTGCAGACCAGGCAAGAACAATCAGAATTCCTGTTCATATGGTTGAAACCATAAACAAGGTTAAAAAGACAAACAGCCAGCTGCTTCATAAGAACGGCAGAGATCCGACGGCTGAAGAAATTGCTGCAGAACTCGATATGCCCGTTGATAAGGTTCGCGAAATTCTGCGTGTTGCACAGGAGCCCGTTTCTCTTGAAACACCCATCGGCGAAGAAGAGGACAGCCATCTTGGTGACTTTATCCCCGATGACGATGCTCCCGCACCTGCCGATGCCGCATCAATGCTTCTCCTCAAGGAGCAGCTTAACGATGTTCTGCGCACTCTTACCCCCAGAGAAGCAAAGGTTCTTGCGCTTCGCTTCGGTCTTGAGGACGGTCATCCCCATACCCTCGAAGAGGTTGGCAGCGAATTTGGCGTAACCCGTGAAAGAATCCGTCAGATTGAGGCTAAAGCTCTGCGTAAGCTCCGCCACCCGAGCAGGAGTAAGCGTCTTAAGGACTTCCTCGACTGATTCTGATTGGTGATAACGGCGAAACAGGCGTTTTTTCTCGCTTGACGTGCTTGTGCACGCCTGCGCTCAAAGAAAAAGCCCGTTTCATCCGTTCTGACCAATCATAATTCCGACGGCAATAACGGCGAAACGGACATTTTTTCTTGCTTGACGTGCTTGTGCACGCCTGCGTATGGAATGTATGGCAGTTTCATAAATCAACAAACCAAAAGACCGCACAGATTTGTGCGGTCTTTTTATATAATATAAAATTATAAAACAATAATATATCCCATCGGGAATGGCTCAACCTCGGGAGTATCCGTCAGAGTTTTAAGCACCTTATAAAACTCTATCTTTCTCGGCTCTCTGCCGTTTTTGGTTTCCCAGTCACGCAGAAATATTCCGCTTCTCAGCAGAGTTATAAGGTCGCCGTTTTCATCGGGATATGATTGAGTGTGGGTATAATCAAAATCGGGCATGCGGAAAGTGCGGATATATTCGTCTTTTGCTTCGTTCGAGCTTTTAAATAACCCTTTATCGTTTTCCAGAAGCCATTGTGCAATTCTTTGCGTGAATTCCTTTTCGCTGATTAAATCCGAAATCATTTTTCAATTCCGAGCTCTTTGCAGCATTCGGCAACAATTGTCTTCATATCGTCCATTTTGCGCTCCATATCCGCAGCAAGCTCAAACTGAGTGTGGCAACGGTCAAGATTGTGCTCGGGATAGGCGGTTTTGAAATAAACATCGCCGTTGATGTAGTCGCCGAGGAAACGCATGCCGCATTCAAGAGTCATCAGCTTTGCGGAGAAGGGGAGATATTCAATCTCTTTTGCGGTCAGGCTTTCGCCTGCGGTTGAAAGATAGCCGAGAGTGTAGGCTCTGAAAAGCTCAAGGCTCAGCGAAACCTTCGAAAGGTCCTTTTCATCCTCGCTTGCGGTGTTTGCACCGAAGCGGATGCTGTCGCCGAAATCATAAAGTGAAAGACCGGGCATAACCGTATCAAGGTCAACAACGCAGATACCCTCGTTCGTTTCGTTATCAAACATAACATTATTGAGCTTTGTATCGTTGTGTGTAACTCTAAGCGGAAGCTCGCCTGCTGCAAGAAGGTCAACAAGCACGGAGCAATCGCTTTCCCTTGCATTGACAAAAGCGATTTCTTCGCTGACATTATCAGCCCTGCCTGAAAGGTTATCGGCAACGGCTTTTTTGAAATCTGCAAAGCGTGATTTTGTGTTATGGAAATTGGGTATTGTTTCGCTTAAGGTTTCGCCGGGATAGTCCGCAAGCATCTGCTGAAATTTGCCGAAAGCTCTTGCCGCATTGTAGAAAACTTCCTCGTTTTCTACACTCTGGCAGGAGTGGGCATCAAAAATAAAGTTGTAGCAACGCCAGAATTTGCCCTCGGAATCAATATAATAGGGATTGCCGTCTTTGGCGGGATAAACAGTAAGGCACTCCCTTTCAGGGTCGCCGCTGTTTTCGATAACTGCCTTGCGAAGATGGTTAGTAACGCCAACAACATTCTGCATGAGTGCATCGGGCTGCTTGAAAACGTAGGTGTTGAGCACCTGCACAAGATAGCGGCGGATTTTGCCGCAATCGTTAAAATCGAAAATATATGTATCGTTGATATGCCCGTCATGGAGCTGCTTTATGCTTTCGAGTTTACCTTCAAAAGTGAAAGCTGAAACAAGCTCGTCTACGGTGCTGATTTTTTCTGACATTCGGAGTCACGCCTTTCTGATGATGATATCGCCGAAGCAATCGGGGTTATGGAAACCGAGCGCGGCGGATGAAACGGGAAAATGAGCGCCGTAATGCGGAGAAACCGATAAATCGGCGCATTTATAGAAATTGCCTTTCATGCGGCGTTCCTTTATTTTGAAATCTGTGCCGTAAAGAGCGGAAATGAAATCGCAGGGAAGCAAAATATCGCAGCCCCATGCTTTATCGTTACCCTCTTCAACTGTCAGAGGTTCAATAATTGGCTCAAGGTCAGTCAATTCCTTAATGAATGTGCGGTTTTCCCTGATCTCGCCAATCTGCGAAAGATAAACGCCGTTGGGGTTAACCTCAAAATTCATATAGCGTTTGTCACCCTCAACGGGAGCAATGAAAAATTCGAGGCAGCTGTCCGTATAAACGGGGTCATCACGCTTTTTACATTCGCAGCGCAGGTTATCTTCAAACGACCATAAAACCGCATGGATGCCCTCATTTTCAACGGCAAACATCGCCGCATAGCTTTCGGGGCGGGAATAGCCGTCTTTTTCCCAATGAAAAGAATCGATGGGTGCAACGGGAAAGTTCCTTGCCTCGGCAGCAGAGCTGAATATCGGAGCAATGTATTCCATAATTACCTCCATATATTATTAAAAACATTATACATTAAGGCAATTGAATAGTCAATAAAAAAGAGCACGGTTGCCGTGCTCTTTTTGGTGTTCAATTACATAGCCTCAACGATAGCCTTTGTATCTCTTGCGATAACAAGCTCTTCGTTTGTGGGAAGAACATAAACCTTAACTTTTGAGTTTGCGGTTGAGATTTCGCCTTCCTTGCCTCTTCTCATGATGTTGTTTGCTTCTTCATCAAGTTCGATGCCGAGATATGAGAGATTGTTGCAAACGTCAGCACGAAGGTCAAATGTGTTTTCGCCGATGCCGCCTGTGAATACGATAGCGTCAACGCCGTCCATTGCTGCAACGTAGCTGCCGATAAGCTTGCGCACCTGATATTTCTGGATGCTCCTTGCAAGGTGAGCTCTCTCGTTGCCGTCTGCTTCTGCTGCGCTTACATCTCTGTCATCGCTGCCGATGCCTGAAATGCCGAGAACGCCTGATTTTTTATTGAGGATTGTATCGGTCTGAGCAGGAGTCCAGCCTTCTTTTTCCTGAAGGTAGGTGATAACGGAAGGGTCAACAGCGCCGCAGCGTGTGCCCATGATGAAACCGTCAAGAGGAGTAAGACCCATGCTGGTATCAATGCACTTGCCGCCCTTGACAGCTGTGATTGATGAACCGTTGCCGAGGTGGCAGGTAACAATCTTGAGGTCCTTGATATCCTTGCCCATAACTTCTGCGCAGCGGGCGCTTACGAAGCGGTGTGAAGTGCCGTGGAAGCCGTAACGGCGGATCTGATATTTTTCATAATATTCATAAGGAATGGGGAAGATATATGCTTCGGGGGGCATTGTTGAATGGAATGCGTTATCAAAAACAACAACCTGAGGAAGCTCTGTGCCGAAAACGCTGCGGCAAGCTTCAATGCCCTGAATGTGAGCAGGGTTATGGAGAGGAGCGAGGTCGCAAAGGCTGCGGATGCCTTCAACAACTTCGTCAGTTACAAGAACGCTTTCGTTGAAGAGAGCGCCGCCCTGAACAACTCTGTGACCGATAGCTGAAATCTCATTAAGGCTTTCAATAACCTTGCATTCGCCCTCTGTGAGAACCTTTTTAACTTCAAGGAAAGCTGCGGTGTGGTCAGCAAAGTCAACTTCATATTCAAACTTGCGACCGTCAGCAGTTGAGCCGCCGATTTTGCCGTCAACGCCGATTCTTTCGCAGTTGCCTTTTGCAATCATGGATTCGGTATCCATATCAAAAAGCTGATATTTAAGTGATGAACTGCCGCAGTTAATAACAAGAACTTTCATTTTAACACTCCAAATCGTGAATAATTAGCTTGATTTAAGCTTATAACTGTTATATTATATATCTATAGTAAGAAATTTGCAAGTGTTTTATTCAAGGAATATGATGTATCGGGGTGAAAAAATGAAAATTGCAGGAATCATAGCTGAATACAATCCCTTTCATAAAGGGCACGAACTGCTTATCCGTAAGGCGAGAGAAAACGGAGCGACGCATATCGTAGTTGTTATGAGCGGTAATTATGTTCAGCGGGGTGAGCCTGCTGTTTTCGGTCAGAGAGCAAGGGTGCAGGCTGCGCTTGAATGCGGTGCAGACCTCGTGCTGCAGCTTCCCGTTGTTTATGCCGTTTCGGGAGCGCAGAGATTTGCTCAGGCAGGCGTCGAAATCCTCGATGCACTCGGATGCGTTGATGAGCTTGTTTTCGGCAGCGAATGCGGAGATTCGGAGCTGATTGTTTCTGCCGCACAGGCGGTTTATTCCGAAGCTACGCAGGCAGGCATTGCGAATGAAATAAAAAAAGGAATCACCTTTGCCGCCGCAAGGGAAAACGCACTGCGTGCGGTTAATGAAAAGCTTGCGGATATAGTTAAAACTCCAAACAACATTCTCGGAGTTGAGTATGCTGCGGCAATTGAAAAAATCGGCAGCGGAATGAAGCCCGTAGCCTTCGCGAGAATCGGTGCAGGTCACGGCGAAACGGGCGGAGTTGACGGCATAGCTTCTGCATCACATATCAGGGCGCTTATTTCAGACGGTGCTGAATGGAAAAAATTTGTGCCCGATTCTGCTGCGAGAATATTTGATGAGGAGCTCAAAAACAAAAAAATGCTCGTCAATATTTCCAAATTTGAAACCGCAGTTTTGTATAAAATGCGTACAGTAAGCGCCGCAGAGCTTTCTTCCGTGCCCGATGTAAGTGAAGGAATCGAAAACAGAATTATGGTTGCAGCAGGTGAAGCAAAATGCCTTGATGAGCTCTATTTGCTTGCCAAAACCAAAAGATATACCCATGCCAGAATCAGAAGAATTATCCTTAACTGTTTACTTGGCATAACCGCTGCTGACCTTTCCGAGCCTGTGCCGTATATCCGTCTGCTCGGTCTTAACGGCAGGGGAGCGGAAATTCTGAAAATGTCAGCAGAATACAGAAAGCTTCCTTTGATTGCCAAAACTTCAGATATAGGCTCGGCAGGAGAAGCGGCAAAAAAACTGTTTGAAACCGAGTGCAGGGCGTCCGATATCTATTCAATTTGTATTGAAAAAACACTTCCGTGCGGCGGCGAAAGAGATTATAGCCCCGTAGTAATCAAATAACTATAAAATTTTAGTGTTTCTGCCTGAATTATTTTCGGGCAGATTTTTTTAGTTAAAAACACCTGAAAAATTCACAAAAAATTTTTACATTTTGCCTAAAATTTCGTATGAATGCACAAACTTATTTTTAAAAGAAATTTTTTATATAAAAGGCGTTGACAAATTGACTTTACGTGGATATAATGTTATCCTGCTTTATAATGGAAAGAAATACCCTATAATTTAAGATAATTTGCGCTTAATTATTTTAAATTATAGAGGAATTTCGAGCAAAAATTTTCGGCTTCCATCCGAGGATGGAAAAATTAAGGAACGGAGTGATTTAGCCTAATGCTGAAAGTAAATCCCGTTAAACGCGGCAACAGAACCCGCATGAGCTTCGGAAAAATCGATGAAGTTATGGATATGCCCAACCTCATTGAAATTCAGAAAGCATCTTACAAATGGTTCATCGAGGTCGGTCTCAAGGAAGTTTTCCGAGATATGGCAGATATCACGGATTACACAGGCAACTGGGTTCTCAGCTTTGTTGATTACCGCATGGACGATAAGCCCAAGTATACCGTGCGTGAATGCAAAGAAAGAGATACAACCTATGCTGCTCCCATGAGAGTTACGGTTCGCCTTCAGAACAAGGAAACCGGCATCATCAAGGAATCAGAAGTTTTCATGGGCGATTTCCCCATTATGACTGACAGCGGCACTTTCGTTATCAACGGCGCAGAGAGAGTTATAGTTTCACAGCTTGTTCGTTCTCCCGGCGTTTATTACGGAATGACCCACGATAAAACAGGTATCGAGCTTTACACAAGCACAATCAACCCCAACAGAGGTGCATGGCTCGAATACGAAACCGATGCCAACGATATTTTCTATGTCCGCATCGATAAAAACAGAAAGATTTACATCACTGCGTTCATCCGTGCGCTCGGCCTGAGCTCAAATGATGACATCCGCCGTTTCTTCGGTGAGGATGCAAAGCTTGAGGCGACCATGGAAAAGGATGAAACCAAGAATACGGAAGAAGCTCTCATGGAGGTTTTCAAAAAGCTCCGTCCCGGCGAGCCCGTTACTCTTGAGTCAGCCCAGCAGCATATTGATAACCTGTTCTTCGACCCCCACAGATATGATATCTCAAGAGTCGGCAGATATAAATACAACAAGAAGCTTTCAATGCTCAACCGTCTTCCCGGCTGCAAGCTTGCTCAGCCTGTTATTTCCGAATACACAGGTGAGTTCATTGCAGATGCAGGCGAAGTAATCACCAAGCAGAAGGCTCTTGAAATTGAGCAGGCAGGCGTTATGAGAGTTGTTGTTGCCTGCGAAGACGGCAGCGAGCTGTTCGTTATCTCAAACGGCATGGTTGATGCCGCCTCAATTCTTCCCGTTGAAATCAGCAAGGAGGAGCTTGACGCTATCGGCATCAACGAAAAGGTTCGTTATTCCGTTCTTAACGAAGTTATCGAAAAATGCGGCAGCGATAAGGAAGCTCTGCTTGAAGAAATGGCAGCGCGCTGCGATGACCTTATTCCCAAGCACATCATTGTTGATGATATCTTCGCATCAGTTAACTATGTCAACTGTCTCACTAAGCGCGTGGGCAACGTTGACGATATAGACCACCTTGGTAACAGAAGAATCCGTTCCGTAGGCGAGCTGCTTCAGAATCAGTTCAGAATCGGTCTTGCCAGAATGGAAAGAGTTGTTCGCGAAAGAATGGCAATTCAGGCTCAGGAGGACGAAGATAAGATTACTCCCCAGACTCTTATCAACATCCGCCCCGTTATGGTTGCTATCAGAGAATTCTTCGGTTCTTCACCGCTTTCACAGTTCATGGATCAGACCAACCCCCTTGCCGAGCTTACTCATAAGCGCCGTCTTTCGGCTCTCGGTCCCGGCGGTCTTTCCAGAGACAGAGCGGGCTTCGAGGTTCGTGACGTTCACTATTCTCACTACGGCAGAATGTGTCCCATTGAAACTCCCGAAGGTCCCAACATCGGTCTTATTTCTTACCTTGCAACATTTGCAAGAATCAATGAATACGGCTTTATCGAAGCTCCTTACAGAAAAATCGATAAGGAGACCGGCAGGGTTCTCGATGAAGTTGAATATATGACAGCCGATACAGAAGACGAATTTATCGTTGCACAGGCTAACGAAGCCCTCGACGAAAACAACTGCTTTGTAAAGCAGAAGATTACTGCCAGATACAGAGATGAGTTCATCGAAATCGACAAATCAAGAGTTGATTACATGGATATCTCTCCCAAGATGGTTGTTTCCGTTGCTACTGCGATGATTCCTTTCCTTGAAAACGACGACGCCAACCGTGCGCTCATGGGTTCGAACATGCAGAGACAGGCAGTTCCGCTGCTCAAGACCTGCGCTCCCATCGTCGGTACCGGTATGGAATACAAGGCTGCAGTTGACTCGGGCGTTACGGTTCTTGCAAAGGAAGCAGGCACAGTAACAAAGGTCAGCGCTGACAGCATAACAATCATGGAAGATGACGGCACCCACAGATACTATGAGCTTATCAAGTTCATGCGTTCCAACCAGGGCACCTGCATTAACCAGAGACCCATTGTTGCAGCAGGCGACAGAGTTGAAAAAGGCGCTGTTATTGCTGACGGTCCCGCAACTGACCACGGCGAAATCAGCCTCGGCAAGAATGCTCTCGTAGGCTTCATGACCTGGGAAGGTTATAACTACGAAGATGCCGTTCTTATCAACGAAAAGCTTGTTCGTGATGACGTTTACACCTCAGTTCATATCGAAGAATATGAAACAGAAGCCAGAGATACAAAGCTTGGTCCCGAAGAAATAACAAGAGATATTCCCAACGTCGGTGAAGATGCCCTCGGCAACCTCGATGACAGAGGCATTATCCGCATCGGTGCCGAAGTTCATTCAGGCGATATTCTTGTAGGTAAGGTTACTCCCAAGGGCGAAACCGAGCTTACCGCTGAAGAAAGACTGCTTCGTGCAATCTTCGGCGAAAAGGCAAAGGAAGTCAGAGATACTTCCCTCAAGGTTCCTCACGGCGAATACGGCATCGTTGTTAACGTTGAAGTATTCACAAGAGAGAACAGCGATGAGCTTTCACCCGGCGTTAATAAGGTCGTTCGCTGCTACATCGCCCAGAAGCGTAAGCTTTCCGTAGGCGATAAGATGGCAGGCCGCCACGGTAACAAGGGTGTTGTTTCCAGAATTCTTCCTCAGGAGGATATGCCCTTCCTTCCCGACGGCACACCTCTTGATATCGTTCTTAACCCCCTCGGCGTTCCTTCACGAATGAATATCGGTCAGGTTCTCGAAGTTCACCTCGGCTTTGCCGCAAGGTCACTCGGCATGAACGTTATGACTCCTGTTTTTGACGGCGCTCACGAAGGCGACATCACAGATGCTTTTGAAGAAGCAAACCGCAGAACAATGGAAGCAGCAAAGAAGGATGCTGAAGAAAAGGGCATTGAATTTGACCCTGAAAAGGTTCCCCAGCTCCGCCTCGACTGCAAGTCCATTCTTACCGACGGCAGAACCGGCAGACAGTTTGATAACCCCGTAACCGTAGGCGTTATGTACTACCTCAAGCTCCATCACCTTGTTGACGATAAGATTCATGCCCGTTCAACAGGTCCCTACTCACTTGTTACCCAGCAGCCTCTGGGCGGTAAAGCTCAGTTCGGCGGTCAGCGTTTCGGTGAAATGGAAGTTTGGGCTCTCGAAGCTTACGGCGCAGCTTATACACTTCAGGAAATTCTTACCGTTAAGTCGGATGACGTTGTGGGCAGAGTTAAAACCTACGAAGCTATCGTTAAGGGTCAGAATGTTCCCACTCCGGGTATTCCCGAATCCTTCAAGGTTCTTATCAAGGAACTCCAGTCACTTGCTCTTGACATTAAGGTTCTTGACGAAAACAATGAAGAAATCGACCTTCGCCAGACATATGATAACGATGATATCGGCTTTGCATCCGATGACAAGGCTTTCCAGAATGTTAACGACGCAGAGGGAAGCGACGAATTCATCATTGACGAGGACAGCGAAGAAAACGACATCTTCTACAGAGGCAGCGGCGACGACGATGATATCTATGACGATCTTCATGATGAAACCATCGGCTCGGATGATTACGGCCTTGATTTTGCAACCTCGGAGGACGATTATTAATAATCGCCGGATTCCAACAGATTATTACGGAAGGGGCATCGTTTGATGGAAAATATTGAATCCAACAGCAATCTCACTTTTGAATCCATAAAAATCGGCCTTGCTTCACCCGAGCAGATCAGAGAATGGTCTTACGGTGAAGTCAAGAAGCCCGAAACCATAAACTACAGAACACTCAAGCCCGAAAAAGACGGTCTTTTCTGCGAAAAGATTTTCGGACCCCAGAAGGACTGGGAGTGCCATTGCGGTAAGTATAAAAGAATCCGCTATAAGGGCAAAGTCTGCGAACGCTGCGGTGTTGAAATCACTCGTGCAAAGGTTCGCCGTGAGAGAATGGGCCACATTGAGCTGGCAACTCCCGTTTCTCACATCTGGTACTTCAAGGGTATCCCCTCAAGAATGGGTCTTATCCTTGACGTATCACCCAGAGACCTTGAAAAAGTTCTCTATTTCGCAAAGCATATTGTTATCGATCCCGGTGATACTCCTCTTGAGAAGTATCAGACTCTTGATGAGAAGGATTACGAAGAATATCGCCTCAGATATGAGGATGATTTCAAAGCAGGAATGGGTGCAGAGGCTATAAAAGAGCTTCTTGCAGAAATCGATCTTGATGCTCTCTCAGCAGAGCTCAAGGAAGAAATGGAATCCGCCTCGGGTCAGAAAAAGGCAAAGGCTCTCAAGCGCCTTGAAGTTGTTGAAGCTTTCAGACAGTCAGGCAACAGACCCGAATGGATGATTCTTGATGTAATCCCCGTTATTCCTCCCGAAATCAGACCCATGGTTCAGCTTGAAGGCGGCAGATTTGCAACATCCGACCTCAATGATCTTTACAGACGTGTTATTAACAGAAACAACCGTCTTGCAAAGCTCATGGAACTCGGCTCCCCCGATATCATTATCAGAAACGAGAAGAGAATGCTTCAGGAAGCTGTTGACGCACTTATCGATAACGGCAGAAGAGGCAGACCTGTAACAGGTCCCAACAACAGAGCTCTCAAATCTCTTTCCGATATGCTTAAGGGTAAGCAGGGACGCTTCAGACAGAACCTTCTCGGTAAGCGTGTTGACTATTCAGGCCGTTCGGTTATCGTTGTCGGTCCCGAACTCAAGCTCTATCAGTGCGGTCTGCCCAAGGAAATGGCTCTCGAGCTCTTCAAGCCCTTCGTTATGAAGCGCCTTGTTGAAACTGAGGTTGCAGGCAACGTAAAGTCAGCCCGCAAGATGGTTGAACGCTCCAACCCCGCAGTATGGGATGCTCTTGAAGTTGTTATCAAGGATCACCCCGTTATGCTTAACCGTGCTCCCACTCTTCACAGACTCGGTATTCAGGCTTTCGAGCCCGTTCTTGTTGAAGGCAGAGCAATCCGCCTGCATCCCCTTGTTTGTACCGCATTCAACGCCGACTTCGACGGCGACCAGATGGCTGTTCACGTTCCTCTTTCAGCAGAGGCACAGGCAGAAGCAAGATTCCTCATGCTCGCTGCCAACAACCTTCTCAAGCCCTCAGACGGACGTCCCGTTGCGGTTCCCACTCAGGATATGATCCTCGGTTCTTATTATCTTACTATGGTTAACGATAATAACCCCGAGAACTCAAACTACAACCCCGATGATCCTTATGAGCCCGGCGCAGCTGTTGAAGCAAAGGATGAAAACGGCAACGTTATCACCGATGAAAACGGCAAAGCAAAGCTCATTTATAAAACATTCACAAGCGTTGATGAAGCTATGATGGCTTATGATGAAGGCGATATCGGTCTTCATGTAAACATCAGAATCCGTATGTCCAAGGAAGTTGACGGCAAGGTTATCACCAAGCTTGTCACAACAACTCTCGGTAAGGTTATCTTCAATAATCCCGTTCCTCAGGACCTCGGATTCATTGACAGAACAAACCCCGATAATCTCTTCACTCCCGAAGTTGACGTGCTCGTTAACAAGAAGATGCTCGGCAAAATCATTGACCGCTGCATCAAGGTTCACGGCACAGCAATCCCAGCCGATGTTCTTGATAAAATGAAGGCACAGGGCTACAGATATTCAACCCGAAGCGGTATTACCGTTGCCGTTTGCGATGCAACAATTCCTCCCCAGAAGAAGGATCTTCTCGCAAAGGCAGAAAAGAAGGTTGACGATATTTATAAGAGCTATGACAGAGGTCTTATTACCAACGAAGAACGCTCCGAAGGTATCATTAAGGTATGGGATGAATGCTCCAAGTCAGTTGCTTCCGAGCTGAAGAAGAACTTCAGAAAGTTCAATCCCATCAACATGATGCTTGACTCCGGTGCCCGTGGTAATGACTCACAGCTCCGTCAGCTTGCAGGTATGCGCGGACTTATCGCCAACACTGCAGGTAAAACAATCGAGGTTCCCATTAAGGCTAACTACCGTGAAGGCCTTAACATTTCAGAATACTTCATCTCCTCCCGCGGTGCCCGTAAAGGTCTTGCCGATACCGCTCTGCGTACAGCTGACTCGGGTTATCTTACCCGCCGTCTTGTTGACGTTTCGCAGGATGTTATCATCCGTCAGGAGGACTGCCACTGCACAGAAGGTATCAATGTATATGATATTTATGACGGCGATCCCAAGTACGGCGGCAGAAAGATTGTAGGTCTTGCGGAAAGACTTACAGGCAGATATCTGCTTGAGGATTATGTTGATCCCGCAACAGGTGAACTCCTTGCAAGCAAGGATATCATGATGACAGATGTTGTTGCCGAAAAAGTTGCAGCAAGCGTTCAGAAGGTTCATGATGAGAAGGTTGCTGCGGGTGAAATCCCCGAAACAGCAAAGGCTCAGATCAAGATCCGTTCGCTTCTTTCATGCTGCTCCGAACACGGCGTATGCATCAAGTGCTACGGTGCAAACCTTGCAACAGGCGAGCCCGTAACAGTAGGCGAAGCAGTTGGTATTATCGCTGCGCAGTCCATCGGTGAACCCGGTACTCAGCTTACAATGAGAACCTTCCACACCGGCGGTGCTGCTGACCAGAGCGATATCACAACCGGTCTTCCCAGAATTGAAGAACTCTTTGAAGCACGCAAGCCCAAGATGCTTGCAATCATGAGCGAAATCGACGGCGTTGTTTCATTCCGTGAAATCAAGAAGAGCCAGCATGTTGTTGTTACAGGCAATGACGGCGACGAAAAGACTTATCTCATTCCTTACGGCTTCCGTCTTAAGGTTGAAGAGGGTCAGAAGGTTCTCAAGGGTGCACAGCTTACAGAAGGTGCTCAGAACCCCCACGACATTCTTGCAATTCTCGGCGTTGAAGCTGTTCACGATTACCTCATCAGAGAAGTTCAGAGAACTTACCGTATGCAGGGTGTTGATATCAACGATAAGCATATCGAAGTTATCGTTCGCCAGATGATGAGGAAGGTAAGAATTGCCGAATCAGGCGCTTCCAAGTTCCTTCCCGGCTCCGTTGTTGAAAAGGTTGAATTCCGTGAAGAAAACGAGCGCATCATCAGAGAAGCGGCTGAAAAGGGTGAAGAGCCCAAGCTCGCAACCTGCATTCCCACCCTTATGGGTATCACCAAATCATCTCTCGCAACAGAATCATTCCTTTCGGCAGCATCGTTCCAGGAAACAACAAGAGTTCTTACCGATGCAGCTATCAAGGGCAAGACTGACCCGCTTATCGGTCTCAAGGAAAATGTTATCCTCGGTAAGCTCCTTCCCTCGGGCACAGGTATGAAGTGCTACAGCAAGGTTGAACTTAAGTCAGCAGCCCCTTCGGTCAATATTGCCGAAAATGCTGAGTGATTTTTGTAGAAAGTGTTGACAAACAGGGTTAACATGTGTTAAAATACAAAATTGTGGTGTCAAGAGCCCGACCTTTATCGAGGAAGGGCTCATAACACGATATAAATTTTAAGAAAGGAGAGAGATTTTTGCCTACCTTTAATCAGCTTGTTCGTAACGGCAGAGAAACACTCGTCAAGAAGCCCAAGGCTCCCGCACTTCTGAAGGGTCTCAACTCAAAGAAGAATGTTCTTACAGACCAGGATTCACCCCAGAAGCGTGGCGTTTGCACCGCTGTTAAAACTGCAACCCCCAAAAAGCCCAACTCGGCTCTTCGTAAAATCGCAAGAGTTCGTCTCACAAACGGCATTGAGGTTTCAGCTTATATCCCCGGTGTTGGCCACAACCTTCAGGAACACTCCGTTGTTCTTATTCGCGGCGGCCGTGTTAAGGACCTTCCCGGTGTGCGTTACCACATCATCCGCGGTACACTTGATACCCAGGGCGTTAACGGCAGAATGCAGGCCCGTTCAAAATACGGTGCAAAGCGTCCCAAGGCAGCAAAGAAATAATTACCGCAAAAAACCGATTGAGACAAATCTTCTTGCAGGCTGAAAAAGCAATAAAAGCTTTTCGACCAATGCAGGTGTATTATATATATAGTATGCCTCTGCGTTGGCGCCACGGGAATTTGTCACTCGAGTACCTATGATATCATTACTATGAAGGAGGGAAGCGAAGTGCCAAGAAGAGGCAATATCGCAAAACGTGAAGTTTTGCCTGATCCGCTTTACAACTCAAAACTTGTCACCCGTCTTATCAACAACGTTATGTATGACGGTAAGAAGGGCGTAGCTCAGAAGATCGTTTACGAGGCTTTTGACATCATTAAAGAAAAAACAGGTAAGGAACCCCTTGAGGTTTTCGAGGCAGCAATGGAAAACGTTATGCCCGTTCTCGAAGTTAAGGCTCGCCGTGTAGGCGGTGCTACCTATCAGGTACCCATGGAGGTTCGCCCCGAGAGAAGACAGACTCTCGGTCTTCGTTGGATCACACTCTACAGCCGTCAGCGTTCAGAAAGAACAATGAAGGAAAGACTTGCCAACGAAATTCTTGATGCAGTTAACCAGACAGGTTCCGCATTCAAGAAGCGTGAAGATACACACAAGATGGCAGAGGCAAACAAGGCTTTTGCACATTTCAGATGGTAATTTTCGCATATTCTATTGCTGCATTGCAGCTTGATTATTAACGGAGGTAACTATGCCTAGAGAGGTTTCCCTGGAAATGACCAGGAACATTGGTATCATGGCGCACATTGATGCCGGTAAAACAACAACATCAGAGCGTATTCTGTTTTACACAGGAAAAACTCACAAAATCGGCGAAACACATGATGGCGCCGCAACAATGGACTGGATGGAGCAGGAGCAGGAACGTGGTATTACTATCACATCAGCTGCAACAACATGCTTTTGGAAGAACCACCGCATAAACATCATCGATACTCCCGGTCACGTTGACTTTACAGTTGAAGTTGAACGTTCGCTCAGAGTTCTCGATGGCTCCGTTACCGTTCTTTGCGCAAAGGGCGGCGTTGAGCCTCAGTCCGAAACCGTTTGGAGACAGGCAGATAAATATCGCGTTCCCAGAATGGTTTATGTTAATAAAATGGACATCCTTGGTGCAAACTTCTATCGTGTTATTGACATGATGGTTGAACGCCTCAAGTGTAATGCCGTTCCGATTCAGCTTCCTATCGGTGCAGAATCGGATTTCAAGGGAATAATTGACCTTGTTGAGATGAAAGCCTATTATTATAATGATGATAAGGGCATGGATATCACAATCACAGATATTCCCGCTGATATGGCTGACAAAGCTCAGGAGTACAGAGAAAAACTCATTGAGTGTGTTGCCGAGCAGGATGATGAGCTTCTCGAAAAGTTCTTCGCAGGTGAAGAGCTTACCGTAGAAGAAATCAAAACTTGCATCAGAAAGTCAACAATTGCTAACGAGATGGTTCCCGTTGTTTGCGGAACATCATACCGCAATAAGGGCGTTCAGCTTCTCCTTGATGCTGTTGTTGATTATATGCCTGCCCCCACAGATATTGAGGCAATCAAAGGCATTAACCCCAGAACCGATGAAGAAGAAGTCAGACATGCATCGGATGATGAGCCCTTCTCAGCTCTTGCATTCAAGATTGCAACTGACCCCTTCGTTGGTAAGCTTTGCTTCTTCCGCGTTTATTCAGGTAAGGTTGATACAGGCGCATCCGTCTACAACTCAACCAAGGACTGCAATGAACGCATGGGTCGTATCCTTCAGATGCACTCCAACCACAGACAGGATATCGATTGCTGCTATGCAGGTGATATCGCTGCTTGCGTTGGTGTTAAGCAGACTACAACAGGTGACACCCTCTGCGATGCAAAGCATCCCGTAATTCTTGAATCAATGGAATTCCCCGAGCCCGTTATCAGAGTTGCCATCGAGCCCAAGACCAAAGCAGGTCAGGAAAAGATGGGTATTGCTCTTGCAAAGCGCGCTGAAGAAGACCCCACATTCAAGTGCTACACTGATGAAGAAACAGGCCAGACAATTATTGCCGGTATGGGTGAGCTCCATCTTGAAATTATCGTTGACAGACTTCTTCGTGAATTCAAGGTTGAAGCTAATGTTGGTAAGCCTCAGGTTGCTTATCGCGAAACAATCACCATGCCCGCTGACACAGATACAAAGTATTCACGTCAGTCAGGCGGTAAGGGTCAGTACGGTCATGTAAAGATGAAGATCGAACCCAATCCCGAAAAAGGTTACGAGTTTATCAACAACATCGTTGGCGGTGCAATTCCCAAGGAATATTTCAACGCTATCGAAGCCGGTGTCAAGGGCGCAATGCTTTCCGGTACACTTGCAGGCTACAATGTTGTTGACGTTAAGGTTACTCTTTATGATGGTTCATATCATGAGGTTGACTCCTCTGAAATGGCATTCAAGATTGCTGCATCAATGGCATTCAAGGACGCTATGAAGAAGGCTTCACCCGTTCTTATGGAGCCCATCATGAAAACTGCCGTTATCGTTCCTGATGAATATATGGGCGATGTTATTGGTGATATCAACTCTCGCCGCGGCATGATTCAGGGAACCGAAACCAGAACCGGTGCGGTTCAGATCAATGCAAATATCCCGCTTTCAAACATGTTCGGTTATGCAACTGCTCTTCGTTCCAGAACTCAGGGACGCGGTCAGTACGCTATGGAGCCCAGTCATTATGCTGAAGTTCCCAAGTCAATTGCCGAAAAAGTTATCAGCGAAAGATAATTTGTTTTGTTAAATTGCAAAAAAGGCTTGAAATTTAAGCCTATACTTGTTAAAATGTAACCATGCGCACGCATGGATAAAAACTTTGCTTATTAAAAGGGAGGAAAACCACAATGGCAAAAGCAAAATTCGAACGCACTAAGCCCCACGTTAACATTGGTACAATCGGTCACGTTGACCACGGTAAGACAACTCTTACAGCTGCTATCACAAAGACCCTCGCTATGAAGGGCGGCGCAGCATTCGTTGACTATGCAAACATCGATAAGGCTCCCGAAGAGAGAGAGCGTGGTATCACAATCAACACAGCTCACGTTGAGTATGAAACAGATTCTCGTCACTATGCTCACGTTGACTGCCCCGGCCATGCTGACTATATCAAGAACATGATCACAGGTGCTGCTCAGATGGACGGCGCTATCCTTGTTATCGCTTCAACAGACGGTCCTATGGCTCAGACAAAGGAACACCTTCTTCTTGCTCGTCAGGTTGGCGTGCCGAAGATCATTGTTTTCATGAACAAGGTTGACCAGGTTGACGATCCCGAACTCCTCGAGCTCGTTGAAATGGAAATCCGTGAAACACTTGCTGAGTACGGCTTCGACGAAGAAGCTCCCATCATCAAGGGTTCAGCTCTCCAGGCTCTCAGCTATGACGGTGGCGACACAAGCGCTGACGTTCTTGCTCCCATCTGGGAACTCATGGCTGCTGTTGACGAATATATCCCCACACCCGACCGTAAGGCAGACCTTCCCTTCCTTATGCCCGTAGTAGACGTATTCACAATCACAGGCCGTGGTACAGTTGCTACTGGTAGTGTTGAAAGAGGTCAGCTTAAGACTTCTGAAGAAGTTGAAATCGTTGGTCTTTCAGACGAAAAGAGAAAGACAGTTGTTACAGGTATCGAAATGTTCCGCAAGCTCCTCGACTATGCTGAGGCTGGCGACAACATCGGTGCTCTCCTTCGTGGTGTTCAGAGATCCGAGATCGAACGCGGTCAGGTTCTTTGCAAGCCCGGTTCAATCAACCCCCACACAAAGTTCAAGGGTCAGGTTTACGTTCTTACAAAGGAAGAAGGCGGCCGTCATACTCCCTTCTTCAACAACTATCGTCCTCAGTTCTATTTCAGAACAACTGACGTTACAGGCGTAATCAGCCTTCCCGAAGGCACAGAAATGTGCATGCCCGGCGATAACGTTGATATGGATGTTGAACTCATCACTCCCATCGCTATCGAAAAGGGTCTCCGCTTCGCTATCCGTGAAGGCGGCAGAACTGTTGGTTCAGGCGTTGTTATCGAAATCAACGAATAATTAAAAATTCCATTTTTGGGAGCAGTCGCAAGGCTGCTCCTTTTTTTCTGCTTTATATTGACTGTTTGGCATGAGTTGCTATAATAATATAAGGAGGCGATACAATGAACACAAACGAAGAATATGAAAACAAATTAAATTTTGGGAAAGAACAATCAAATGGGAATAATCAACCCGAATTAGGTATGAAATGGTTTAAATTTCTTATTTATTTTCTCCTGTTTTTTGGTGCAGCAGAGGATTTGATTCATGCAGTCGCAATGATTTTCAACATAAAAAATGAATTCCTTGATTTTGATTATTATTTTATCGGCAATTTAAGATGGCTTGGTATTTTGTTTGCGGTTGCGTTTGTTGTTTCGGCTGCTGCAGGAATTTATTTTCGGTTTGAACTTACAAAATTTAAAAAAGGTGCACCGAAAAAATATATTATCTTTGAAATTGCAACTCAATTACTGTTTCTTGTTTATAATTTAGCAGGAATTTTTTCAGATTCGAGCCTTGAAACATATAGGCTGGTCGGTTCGTTTGCCGGTGCAGTTATAGGTTGTGTTGTCGGCGGAGCAATTTTTATTTATCCGAGTATAATTTATTTCAAGAAGCGCAATCATCTTTTTGTTAATTAAAAGAACCCCTGAAAGAAATCATTTCTTTCAGGGGTTTACTGCTTTATAAATATTTATTTGCGTTTAATGCCTTCTTCAACTGAGATGTGAGCGCATATTTTGAGAATATCAGTGATTTCTTTGCTGTAATTCGGAAGAACAAAACCGTTATCAATTATGCTTTCGCCGAAAATCATTTCATAAAAGCAGGCTCCAGCAAGATAGCAGCCCATGTCATTGCCGTGGAACCCGTCTTCCGTAAGCTTATCGCCTATGAGGGTCTGTCTTGCGGTTTCCCATGCTCTGCCACTCGGAATTATGAGGTCAATATCAGCCTCATAAGCAGCGTCAACATAGCATTCGGTAAGCGCACGATACATTTCAGCCTGGTTGTTGCCGTAGTTTTTGAATGCAGGATGCTTTGAGCCTTTTTCATATGCCCAGGTCTGATGGAGCATTATTTTTGCGTTTGGCTGAACCGTTCTGCAGTATTCAGCAAGTTCAGAAAGATAAGGAGAGTAGCTTTCCTTGATACCGCTCAGAGCGCTTCCCTGCTGAAGCGTGATTACGTCCCATTCTTCATCCTCAACCGCTTCATGGAGAGCAACACCGTCAGGTCGGCTCAGCTGAGTTTCAAAAGGAAGATAAACCTCATAATCGTAATCGGCTTTTTCTTCGCGCCAGTTATTCCAATGCTGCTCAAGTGAGCAGCCGCCGATGAAAAGATTACAGAGCAAAAGCTCTTTTCCAGCTGCTTTAGCCATATGGGGCAGGAATTTATGGGCGTTTGTTGAAAAGCTGTTACCGATTGATAAAACGTTCATATTGACCTCCGAAAAAACTATGCCGAGCACAGACGGTTATCTGTTCCCGGCAAGGATTATTTTTTCTTGTGCAGATAAAGCGCGAATGCGGCTTGCGAAATGCCGAGAATCATCATAAAATACTGCAGCGGTTTCAAACCGTAGAAGAGGCAGTCGGTAATTCCGCAAAACAGGAAGCCCGAAACGGATGCTAACAGAGTTATACCGATTTCGCGCTGCTTCTGACCGCATTTAATTAGTTTAATAATATTGATTACAAAAACAACAAAGATGGCAGCAAGAAGAACAGGACCGAGAATACCGTGCTCAACCCAGGCTTCAAGGAAAATGTTGTGAGCGTGTGGCTGCTTGACATTGTAAACGTTATGGAGCATCTGACGGATGTTTCCAAAGCCTGTGCCGTAACCCATAACAGGCTTATTTCGGATCATATCAAGAATGGCTCCGTAAATATCAAAACGAAGATTCATGGAGTATTCTTTGAAATCCAGGAGAGTAAGAAAGCGCTTTATTATTCCGCTTGCCGCAACAAGAATACTGCAGGCTGCAACGGAGCCGAATGCGAAGAGAGTTTTGCTTTTTTTTCCACCGTAAAACAGAAGAATTAAAAAAACAAGAACGGAATACAAATACGGACCTCTTGAATAAGAGCTGGCAATTCCGCCCATGCTTAAAACGAGGCAAATAAAGCCGATAATTTTCTCTTTCTTTTCCTTGGAGCAGAGAAAAACATATGCTGCAAAGGGGAAAAGCATGATTTCTGCCGCAGCAAAGAAAAGAGGGTTTGAAAAAGTGCCGCATGAACGGGTTGCCGGTCCGAAGGCTCTGTCTGTCCAGTTGGGAAACTTTGTTGCGCCCATGTTGGATTTGATGAAATCGGGCAGATAAACAATAAGCTTTTCAACGCCGAAATCAATAAATCTCCAGAAGGGGTTGAAATATTTGCTCACAGCAGAGGAGATATAGAAAAGACCTAACTGTGCAATGCCGATAAAGCCTGCAACGCCTGCGCAGATTGCACCGCAAAAAAACAGCCTGTCGATATCCTCCTGCGATTTTACCGTTTCGGTAAAGAAATAATAGCCGCTGAACATCAGCGCCCATAAACCGATGCTTGCGAGCGATGAAACCACGGATGATGTCCAGAATGAAGAAATGAGCATCCAAGCCATATAAACAAGAACACTGATGCCCAGGTCGCCGAATTTTGGCTTGATTTTAGTGTTGATTCTGTTTTTTAAAACAAGGATAAACCCGATAACGGTGAAAAACGGAGCTATGTATTCAGGCATAAGACCTGAGAAAAGAAATGCAGCAGGCGCAAGGTATCGGGTATTATCTGTTTCGCTGCGTTCAAGTGTTTTGGTCACGGTTGTTCACCTTCCTCGGGGCTTTTGTTGCCCGAACCGATTTCTTTTTTCTCTTTAGAGGATGAAATCTTCTTGTAAATCAAAGAGCATACAATGCTCAGAACACCCGTTGCCGCAAAAATAATAATTGCAAGGGTGTAGTTTTTGTTAATAAGCTCCTGACCGCACCATGTTGATGAAATAATCGAAGGTATACGGGCAATTCCCGTTATCAGCAGAAACTTTTTCATGTTGAGTCCCGTCAGCCCTGCTGCATAGGTCAAAACGTCCTTCGGTGTGCCGGGAATGAGGTAGATAAAGAAGAGCGAAAAATAAACTTTCTTTTCATTTTTAAGAAAAGCGAGAGATTCAATCTTTTCAATGGGAATAAACGCGCTTACAAGCTTTCTGCCGAAAACTCTTGTCAGCGCAATTATAATAAACGAACCAATCATTGTGCCGAGCATGCAGAGCAGAAGACCGCCCCATGTTCCGTAAAGCACGCCGGAACCGATTTCAAGAGGCTCCGCAGGGATGATTTTGATAACCGTCTGAAACGCTCTTATGCCAACAAAAACCCATTTGTCGAATCCTTTGAATTGGGCAAGAAAAGCCTTGATGCTTTCAGGGTTACCGAAAATTTCATAGAGCTGTTTGCCGTATGTGAAATAAAAATAAAGAAAAACGCCTGCCATAATAAGGCATGCAGCAACGGCTCCGATACGTTGAAAAAGCTGAACCTTGCGCTGATAGCTTGTTTCGCTGTCAGGTGTTTTTGTATTTTTCATAAAATTCTCCGAGATGTCCTTCGTATTCGGGCTCGTTCCACGGCTTGTGCTTACCGTTATAATGGATAATCGCCGTGTTTTTGCGGACCCAGTCAAGATTAATCCTGTTGTTGCCTGCCGATTTGCGTATAAAATATTTATAGGTTTTTTCGTCAAGATTATATAATCTTTCATCAACGTGCATCAGCTTATCAGCAAAAAGAACGTTGATAACATCCTGGTCAGCAAGCAGAAGATATCTGATTCTCTTTTGTATAAAATCAAGAATCTGTTTTAGTGTAACGGTTTTTCTCCATTTATCGAGGTCTATAAGGAGCACACCTGCGTTAATATAATGGATACGCTTTTTAATAGGAATGCGCAGGCGGTGGAAATTGACCCATTCATTGAAGCCGTATAAATGGCAGCAGCCTGCAAGCACGCTGTCACCCATATCGGTGTTATAGAATTCGGAAAGGTCGCTGTTTATAACAATATCCGGGTCAAGATAAAGCAGCCTGTGAACGCTTTCAGGAAGAATATCGCCGATGAGAAGGCGGTAATAGGTTGCTTTGCTTAGTCTGTCAAGAACGGGAGCACCTGCAAAAACCTCGTCGTCAACAAGAACTCTGTGTATTTCCGCATCAAGTCCGCCAAGAGCCTTTTCCATGCTTGCAAAGTCATCCTCTGTGAGCGAAGAATAGGCAACGTAAATGTCAAATCTGTTGCCTGCATTGGTTGCGGCAAGGGATTTGAACATAACGCAAAGGGGATGAATGTAGTTGGAATCAAGAGCCACAAGAATATCCATAGAAAATCCTTTACGGTTAAAACCGTTATAAATCAGATGTAATAAAAACAGATATAATTATTATATATTATATCAATAAGAATATTTAAAGTCAATAAATATTACAACAATGTAAAACTTCATAGTCCGCTTTGAAATGCACATAAATCGGGAAGAATTATGACCATATTGTTAATTTTGGTAAAATTGCTTGACACTTTCCGATAAAGGTATTAAAATACAAATTAGCACTCGGAGTTCAAGAGTGCTAAAATGATATTGTATTAATTTTTTGGAGGTAATAGATATGAAACTCAGACCACTTGCTGACAGAGTTGTTGTCAAGCTTGTTGAAATTGAAGAAACTACCAGCAGCGGAATCATCCTTGCTCCTTCCGCTCAGGAAAAGCCCCAGGTTGCAGAGGTTATTGCTGTTGGTCCCGGCGGAATCGTTGACGGCAAAGAAGTTGAAATGTATGTTAAAGTCGGCGATAAGGTTATAACAAGCAAATATTCGGGCACAGAGGTTAAGCTCAACAAAGAAGAGTTTACTATCGTGCGTCAGAGCGATATTCTTGCTATCGTAGAGTAATTTACAGGAGGTAATTCATAATGGCAAAGCAGATTATTTATGGCGAAGAGGCACGCAAGGCTCTTCAGGCAGGCGTTGATAAGCTTGCAAACACAGTTAAAATCACACTTGGCCCCAAGGGCAGAAACGTTGTTCTTGATAAAAAGTACGGCGCTCCCCTCATCACAAATGACGGCGTAACAATCGCTAAGGAAATTGAACTTGAGGATGCTTTTGAAAACATGGGCGCACAGCTCGTTAAGGAAGTTTCCACAAAAACAAACGATGTTGCAGGTGACGGCACAACAACCGCAACTCTTCTTGCACAGGCTCTTATCAGAGAAGGTATGAAGAATGTAACTGCGGGCGCTAACCCCATGATTGTCAAAAAGGGTATGGCAAAGGCTGTTGAGGCAGCAGTTGCACAGGTAAGAGAAAACTCAAAGCCCGTTTCAAGCACAGAAGATATCGAGAGAATCGCAACAATTTCTTCAGCCGATGAAGAAGTAGGTAAGTTCATTGCAGACGCAATGGAAAAGGTTACCTCAGACGGTGTTATCACTGTAGAGGAATCCAAAATTGCCGTTACAGAAGCTGAAGTTGTTGAAGGCATGCAGTTTGACAGAGGCTATATCTCTCCCTATATGGTAACAGACACGGAGAAAATGGAAGCTGTTATTGACGATGCTCTTATTCTCATCACAGATAAAAAGATTTCAAGCATTCAGGACCTTCTTCCTCTTCTCGAGCAGATTATGCACGCAGGCGGCAAGCTTGTTGTTATTGCTGAGGATGTTGAGGGTGAAGCTCTTTCAACAATTCTTGTTAATAAGCTCAGAGGCGTTTTCACTGTTGTTTGCGTTAAGGCTCCCGGCTTTGGCGACAGGAGAAAGGAAATGCTTCAGGATATCGCTATCCTCACAGGCGGCGAAGTAATCGCATCCGACCTTGGTCTTGAGCTTAAGGATACCCAGCTTTCACAGCTTGGCAGAGCCCGTCAGGTTAAGGTTTCCAAGGAAAACACTATCATTGTTGACGGCGCAGGCGAAAAGCAGGATATCGCTGCAAGAGTAGGTCAGATCAAGCTTCAGCTCGAAAACACAACATCTGATTTTGACAGAGAAAAGCTTCAGGAAAGACTTGCAAAGCTTTCGGGCGGCGTTGCTGTTATCAAGGTTGGCGCAGCTACAGAAACCGAAATGAAAGAAAAGAAGCTCCGCATTGAGGATGCTCTCGCAGCAACAAAGGCAGCTGTTGAAGAAGGCTGCGTTGCAGGCGGCGGTGTTGCTCTTCTCAATGCTGTACCCGGTGTTAAGGCTCTGCTTGACGCAACTGATGATGTTGACGAAAAAACAGGCATCAAAATCGTTCTCAAGGCTCTTGAAGAGCCCGTTCGTCAGATTGCTGCAAACGCAGGTCTTGAAGGTTCAATCATCATCAATGCAATCAGCGAAAGTGGCAAAATCGGCTACGGCTATGACTTTGCAAAGGATGTTTATTGCGATATGGCATCCGCAGGGATTCTTGTCCCCACAAAGGTAACCCGTTCCCCACTTCAGAATGCAGCTTCCGTTGCTTCAATGGTGCTCACAACAGAGAGCCTTGTAACAGATAAGCCCGACCCCGCTGCAGATGCAGCTCAGGCAGCAGCAATGGCAGCTCAGGGCGGCGGAATGTATTAATTCCATAAGTCAATAAATAGCAGGGTAGCGCAAGCTGCCCTGTTTTTTTTGCGTATCAGAATTTACGGAATATTTACAATCAGCTCTGAAACGCCGTTTTCAAAGCGATTTTTACCCGATAAAACCGCAATATTAACCGAATGTTAATAATTTACTCGCCATATTTGTTTGACAAGTTGAAAAAAATGTGGTAAAATCCAATTATCAATCGCCTAAAATTTTGAATTCAATAAAACAGGAGGACAAAAAATGAAAAAAGCAAAGTCAATTCTTGCCGTGCTTATGGCTCTTATCATGAGCATGAGCTTCGCATCAGTAGCTTTCGCTGCAGATGTAACAGAAACAGATGCCGCTAACGGCGTTGCTTCAGGTGCCGATGCTTTCGTTCTCGGCGACAACGTAACAGGCAAAATCAACAGCTCAGAGGATGTTGACTTCTTCACCTTTACAACAGATAAGGCAGGTCTCATCACGGTAACTCTTGAGCACGCAGCAAAAGAAGAGGCAACGGGAACATATTTTACTGTTGCAATCCTTGATGAAAACGATAAGGCTATCGCTTCTTTTGAAGTTGCAGCCAATGCAGCTTCTGTTTCATCACCCGCATTTGGTGCTGCTGCAGGTAAATATTTTGTTAAAGTAACAAAGGGTTCAATTTGCGATACAACAGTTGAGTATAAGCTCACAGCAGATATCAACACAGAAGCTCTTTGCGAATACGAATCAAACGATACCCGTGACAAGGCTACCGAAATCGTGCTTTCAACAAAGTCAGACCTCAAGAAATTCAGCGGAACAATCCCCGCAGATGCAGCTGATGTTGACTATTATAAAGTTGAAATCAAAAAACCCGGCTATGTTTATATTTTTGTTGAAAACGATGCATCCGTTAAGGGTGACTATGTTGTTGAGCTTGAAACATATTCAGAAGGTTCAAACGGTGTTGCTGAGTGGAAAAAATTCGGCAAGTTTGAGGTTGCTTCAACAGATACAACCGTTAAGAGCCCCAGCATCGGTGTAACAGGTCCCACAGAGTATTATATCTCCGTAACAGGCACACAGGGCGGCTATAAGCTCTATGTAATTTATATGGAAGATTCAAGCTCCGAAGCAGAGTATAACGATACTGTTGCTTATGCAAACAAGCTTCCCGAGAGCGGCGTTCTTTACAGCTCAATCTTTGACAAGGCAGACGTTGACTATTATTCATTTGACGTTGCTGCAAAAACAAAGTATGCCGTTAAGGTTAAGGCTGATTCCATGACTGTTACAACTGACGGTCAGTGGAAGGTAACTGTTGTCAATGCTAAGGACGAAGTTGTTGCAGGCCCCGTAACCGTAACAAATTCAAAGGCTGTTGATGTTGAACTTACAGGTCTTGATGCAGGTACATACTATGTAAAAGTTGAGAGCGGCGACATTCTCAACACCAACCTTTATACAGTTGAATACGTTAATAACGGTGCTGACACCTCAAATATGTCATTCAAAGAGCTTCTTGACAACATCGATTGGGGTACACTTCTCAACAACTTTGCAAGCTGGATTGGTATGGTAAATATCAAGCAGATTGTTAAGGATATCGTTGCAAGCATCGTTGCTCTCTTCTCAACTTTCGGTTGATTCTGCAAAGCTAATTAAAACCGTTGCAGCAGGTTTTTTCGGTTATGCTGCATGATATCAGTCAATCAGCGGCGCATTATCTTGGAAAACCCTTGGTAATGCGCCGTTTTTTATTAAAATTTGCAGCCGGCAGGGTAGTGCTTTGCCCCCCAAAGAAACGGTTGCTGTAAAGGAGAAAAGCTTTACATGGGATTTGATAATAATTTTAACCCGGTTCTCAGATTTATTGTTGTCAGTGATGTTCATTATAAGGATGAGCATAGCGTTGAGCGTGAGCGCATGGCAAAGGCTATTCAGACGGCTTATGCGTTGAGCGAAAAAGAAAGCTACAACAAGGTTGATGCCCTTTATGTTGTAGGCGATTTTGCAAACAGCGGCACAAGAACGCAGATGCTTGCTTTCAAGGATACTCTTGATAAAAACTTAAAGCCCGAAACTGATTACACGCTTTCCCTTGCCAGCCATGAATTCGGCTCTGAGGGAGAGGAGGCAGCGCTTGAAAAGTTTGCAGAAATTTTCGGTCAGGAGCCTGATTCTCATAAGATTATAAACGGCTATCATTTCATCAGCGTAACCTGCACAGGCGGTTGCCATTTTGATGAAAAGAAGCAGGAATGGGTTGCTCAGGAGCTTGCAAAAGCAGCCAAAGATGACCCCAAACTTCCGATTTTCTTCTTCCAGCATCCTCATATTATGGGAACTGTTTACGGAAGCGCCAACTGGGGTGAGGATGAGCTGACGGCAATTCTTATGAATTATCCGCAGATAATTGACTTTTCAGGTCACTCCCATGCTCCGATAAACGACCCCCGTTCAATTTATCAGAGACATTTCACCTGCCTTGGCACAGGCACTCTCAGCTATTTCGAGCTTGATGAATTCGACAAGGTTTACGGAACAATTCCGCCCAACGACGATAACGCTGCACAGATGCTTTTTGTTGAAGCGGATGCAGAGGGCAGGGTAAGAATTTATCCCTATGACCTCATTACAGGCAATTTCTTCCCCTTCACATGGAAGATTGATTCCGCGTGGGATGTTGACAGCTATCTTTATACAGATGCCCGTTACAGAACAGAAGAAGCTCCCTGGTTTGAAGAAACCGCAAAAGCAGAAATCTCCGACGTAAAGGAAAATGGCTTTACAGTTACATTCGATCAGGCAAAGGTTAAATCAGAATATGTTGATGATTACAATGTTTATATTAAGAATTCTGACGGTGTAATTATCCGCAATTCAACAATCTGGAGCGAATTCTATTTTTATAATATGCCCGAAAAGCTGAGCGTTACTTTCGACAACCTCGAAAGCGGTGAATACCGTGTTGAAATATATGCCAACAGCTTCTGGAAAACACGCAGCAAGACACCGCTCAGAAGCGAAATGATTAAGCTTTAATCCTTTGAAAAACATTTAAATCAAGCGTATTATGTGTTTTTTTCGCATTACGCTTGATTTTTTTTATGAATTATATTAAAATTGACTGTATATTGGGTCAGAATGTCACAGCGTAATTTTTTGGTTGCGCTCAGACTGTGATAATACAGAACGGAAGGTGAATGTTTTGGCAGAAGATACAAATAAAGTTCCCGTTGCATCTGAAGACGGTGACGTTGTTCTCCGTCAGTATAACAATCAGAATAAAAACTATCTCAGCCCTAAGCATTATGTAGCATATATCCTTTCCGGCATGGGTGACACCATGTGGAACACATTCAGCAAAAAGCTTTTCTTTTTTGCAACGCAGTTTCTCGGAATCAAAGCAACAACCTGGAGTCTTGCGGAAACGGTAAGCTTTATTGCCGATACGGTTGACAATGCGCTTTCAGGTCTTATAATTGACAGAACAAGAACCCGTTGGGGCAGAGTAAGACCCTACATAATCCTCACGCTTCCTTTCTGGGTCCTGGGTTCGCTTACCCAGTGGCTTCTTCCTTCCGGAATGCCCCAGACAAGTCTTTTTATATCGTTCCTCGTTTTCAACTACATAGGTTCAATCGCAAAATCCTTCTACGATACAAGCTATCAGATAATTCTCTTCAACATAACGCCGAACCCGATAGAGAGAAACAGGCTTATCGCAACTGATGCGTATGCCGACCTTGTCGGTGTATGGATTCCATCGCTCTTCTCGGGTGTTGTAGTTGACTTCTTGCCTCAGATTCTCGGTGTAGGCTCGCGAAGCGTTTATACAGGCGGGGCAATCGTGTTTGTTTTGTGCGTAATTGCATTCAGAACATACGGATTCTTCTCGCTCAAAGAGAGAATGCCTCTCTCATCAAGAGAAGAAATGAAGCAGATGGGTCTTATTCAGACGGTCAAAACCATCGGTACCTGCCGCCCGATGTGGGTTATCCTCATCAAGAATTTCTTTGCTGTCGGCAAATCGACAGGCACAATGGTTGAGGATTTCTTCTGGCTCAACTGTATGGGCAGACTTTCTTACGGAACAATCGCAGGTCTTTTTACAGGCTTGCCAAGCTATTTCGTTCTGCCCCTTGCTCCCAAGCTCACCAAAAAGTTCGGTCTGAGAAATCTTGCGGCAGGCAGCTATATGTTCTGCGGCGCATGCTATTTTATTATGTGGATTGTAGGCTATAAGCCTTTCGGCGAGGACAATTTCATACTCAATCTTATCTGGATTATCATTGCGCTCACATTCTGCGGCTCTCTCAACAGTATTCAGAGATACTGCAGCACAGCTCTCAACGGCGACCTCTATGACTATGTTGAGTGGAAGTCGGGCGTGCGCAATGAAGCAACAATCACTGCTGCAATGAGCTATTTTAAGCTTGTATCCGATGCAGCGGCAAAAATGATAAGCGGTCTTGCTATTTCGGCAATTCACTATATTCCTCTTATCGATGCAAACGGAATTCAGGTTCCGCAGACTGATGCGGGTATGCTTGCAGGCATCTGGACTGTTTTTGCTCTTGCTCCTGCAATCGGACGCTTCATGAAGGGTGTTACGCTTCTTTTCTTCAATGTTCACGGTAAAACAAAAGACACCATGATGTATGAGCTCGCAAAAATCAGAGCCGCAAAGGGTGTTGACACCGAAACAGTTTCAGCTGAATAAAACTTGCTTAGCTGCGGAGTTCATTGCTCCGCAGCTTTTTGCTATATCAGAATTATAGACAGATAATCAGATAACTTTTACAAATTGCCTAAATATTTTTCTTTATTTTCTCTATATTATAATAAATATTATAGTAAAAAAGGCTTGAAAAAAAACAAGCTGTATGTTAAAATGACTTGTATTATATGAAAGTGTCTGCAAAATAGCTTTCATAAGTGTTCAAGGAGGAAAATGCATATGACACTCTTAAAGAAATCATTGGCTTTGGTTCTTACCATTGCAATGATCTTCAGCACCATGTCCGTAATGGGCTATGCTGCCAATGACGGCTCGGCCGGCATTGATTATCTCATGCATGTAAATGCAGACGGCAGCATCGGCACAGATGACGGAACCAACGGAATAGCTTTCAAATATCAGTTCTTCCGTCAGGTTCTCACAGCAGGCGGCGATACAGCCGAAACTGCAGACGATGTTTATGAATGGAAAGCAACCGACAGAGCGGCTCCCGGCGAAAAGGTTATCGCCAGAGTTTATATCGGAACTGATTTCCCTGTTTATTCATCAGTATCAATTGCAACAATGTTTGACTCTCAGTTCTTCACAATTCCTTATTCTGAAGATGCTGCTTTTGATGTTGACGTTAACAAGTCTTATTCGACAGGTCTTCAGCTTTCCGGTAATGACGCAGGCGGTTATAAATCTAACCCCCTCAAGTATTCAAAGCTCAAGAGCTCGGCAGGCTATATGGCTAAGCCCGGTGCAGTAAAGGACTCTGAGGGCAACGTTGTTTCAGAATCCTATTACCTTCCCCACAACCACTTCGATGGCAAGGGTCTTATGACAACAACTCTTCTCATCTCCGGTTCAAAGGGTGCAACTCCTCTTGCTGCAAATGACTGGATGGCTCAGCTTGAGTTCATCATCAACGATGATCCTTATGTAAGAACCGAAGGCAAAAAAGGTTATGCAAAGGTTCCCGTTGAGCTTGCCAACCAGAAAAAGATAACCGATGAATCAGGTGCAACATGCCTCGTTGATATTCCTCAGTATCCTGCAGGCAGCACAGATTTATATGCCGGCGTGAGCATGTTTGAAAGAGATGTTTATGCTACAACTCAGCCCGGTTATATCAGCGTTTTCAGCAATGTAATCTTTGATGCAAATACTGAAGACGGCGGTTATTTTGAGGACGGCACAACAACATCTTCAACAAAAACAGTTTCAGGTGTTATCGGCGAAGATAAGGTTGAGGAATCAAGCGCAACTCCCAAGAACAGCAAGGATAAGGTTTTTGTTGGCTGGTCACTCACAAAGAACGGCGAAGTTCTTACAGCTTCTGACTATGCTGATTTCTACTATGACTACGAAGATGTTACTCTCTATGCAGTCTGGAAAGATTCCGAGATAAAAACTTATTACACTTATGAAGTGTATGAGATGAATCCTGACGGAACATATCCTTCAGCTCCCACATCTCAGCAGTTCAAGGCTGAAGAGGGCACACCTGTTGAAATTACAGCAACAAGTGCTCCTGAAGGCTTTATGCTTGATGAAAAGGCAGCTAACATTCTCAGCGGAGTAGTTAATGCAGACAACTCAACGATCCTCAGAGCATATTTTGCAAGAAAACAATATACGGCGACATATCATTATACCGATGGCAACGGCGCACAGAAAGACGAAATGAAACTCTACTTCGGTCAGACGGTTCCCGGCTTCTCGGCAGTTCCCGGCGGTGAGCCCGCAGCAGCAGGCAAAACCTTTGCGGGCTGGTCACTGAGCGAAACAGAAAACATTTCGGTTCCCGCAACAATGCCCAATAACAACATTGATATGTATCCCATGTTTACCGATAACGTTTACACATATGTGTATGACGCTGACGGCGGTAAGTTTGCAGACGACGAGGTTTACAAGAGCTTCATCTATAAATACGGTGATGCTCCTGCAGAGTTCAAAGAAATCCCCGTAAAAGATGGCTATGAATTCTCTTGCTGGGATATCAGCGCTCCCGCAGCAGTAACAGAAGACCTTACTTTCACGGCTCTCTATAATATCAAAAACTATACTGTAAAATTCGTTGACAGCAAGGGCAACGTTCTTGATGAAGTTGTTCTTGAATACGGCTCAGAAGTTACAGAAGAATATATCCCCGACGGCTATAAAGCAAATGCATGGGCTCTTGATAACGGTGTAGGCGTTAAATTCCCCTACACAGTAACAAGCGATGTAACATTCAACGCATCTGAAGATGCAAACATGTATAAAGTAACCTTCCTTGTTGACGGTAAGGTTTACGATGAATATATGCTTGAAAGCGGCAGCGAGGTTGTTGTTCCCGATGATCCCGATGACAAAACAGGCTTTAAGTTTGCAATGTGGGATCCCGATGCATACGGCGCAGTAATGGATACAGAAGACCTCACCTTCAACGCAGTTTATGTTAAGGGCGAGTATGTTCTTTCATTTGATACCGACGGCGGCACACTCGTTGATTCCATCAAGGCAACTTACGGCGATAACATCGCTGACAAGCTTCCCGGCGAAAATGCAACAACCAAGGAAGGCTACACTTTCGCAGGTTGGGATACAAAGCTTCCCGAAACAATGCCCGGTGAAAACACCGAGATCAAGGCTCTCTGGACAAAGAATGCTTACAGCGTTAAGTTTGTAAACGGTCTTACAGGCGCTGAAATCAAAACTGTAACAGGCGAATACGGTTCTGCAGTAGCAGCTCCCGAACTTCCTGAAGCAGCAGGCTATACCTTCGCATGGGATGTAACTCCTCCCACAAGCATTCCTGCAAAGAATGAAAAAGGCGAACTCATGGCTAACGGCGGCATTATGACAGTAACAGCCGTTCCCACAGCAAACGATGTAACAATCACATTCAATACAAACGGCGGCACACCCGCAACAATGGATGCAATCGGCGGCAAAGCCAATGCTCCCATCGATCCCGCAATCGTTAATCCCACAGCTCCCGAAGGCAAATATTTCGCAGGCTGGGATGACGGTTCAGGTAATGTAATCGATACTCCCAAAACATTCCCTGCAGAAAGCGTAACTCTTACAGCAGTTTATAAGAACCTTTCATTCAAGGCAACCTATGATGCTGACGGCGGTATCTTTGCTGACGGTACAACAGCGAACAAAGAGTTCACAGTTGAGTATGGCGCAGCAGTTCCTGCTCCCGCAGCACCCACAAAGACAAATTACGCATTCAAGGGCTGGTCACCCGTTGTTACCGCAATGCCTGCAAAGGATATAACCTTTACAGCTCAGTGGGAAGCAATCGGTCCCGTTGATTACACAATCACAGTTTATGCTGTTAACCCCGCTGACGGCAGCTATCTTGATCCTATCGTATTAAACAATAAGGCAGAAGCAGGAACAAAGCTTCAGATTCTCAAGAAGGGTTCAGATGTTCCCGCAGGCGTAACAGCAATCTGGTATGAAGATCTTTATACTTCAAACACCAACATTCCCGATGCAGAAAACACAAACAACGTTCTTTCACTCGAAGTAACAGTTGACGGCAACAACAACCTCACAGCTTACTTCAAGCTTGAACAGTTTACTGCAACATTCGATACCAACGGCGGTGAATTTGCTATTCCCGATAATGATGAAGGATATGCAGATGCCGAATATTACGAAACAACAGGCACCTATGGCGAAACAGTTGCTCAGCCCGTAGCTCCCACAAAGAACGATTCCGATTTCATGGGTTGGGAAGATGCAGCAACAGGCTATGTTTATAAAACAACAGTTCCTGCATTTGCAGGCAATGTTGACTACATCGCAGTCTGGGAAACCAAGACATATGATGTAACATTCACAATTACTGATGAAAACGGCGATGTAATATTTGAAGAAACAGTAACATTTGATCACGGCGAAGAAGTTGTTCCTCCCGAATATGATCTTCCTGACGGCTATGAGTTTGAAGGCTGGGATATTCCTGACGGAACAAAGGCAGAAGATGCTGATGACAATTATTCCAACGATGCGGAGCTTGTAAGCTACGATGTCAAGTATGTTGCAATTACAGGTGTTCCCGCAGGCGGCGCAATCCCCGAAAATACAAAGAAAACCGTAAAGGACGGAACCTTTGCAGTCGGAACAGCAACTGTTCCCGCAGGCTACACATTTGAAGGCTGGTTCATCAACAGCGCAACAGGCGCAAAGGCTGAAGCAACCTACACAATGACAGCTGCTCCCGTAACATTCTACGGTGAATTCAAGGCTAACACTTATAACATTAATTATAATGTTAACGGCGGCGACTATCTCGCAGCAACTCCCGTTGTATTCGGAACTCCCGTAACAAACATCACAGTTCCCACCAAGGAAGGCCACACCTTCACAGGCTGGACAGATGAACAGGGCAATGCAGTAACAGATGCAACAGGTAAGGTTCTTGATGCAAACTTCACAATGCCTGCAGGTGATATCACCCTTAAGGCAAACTGGGAAGCTAACCCCACATATCATAATGTAATTTATTCTTATAATATAGCAGGTCTTGCAGAAGTTCCCGCAACCGAAACAAATATTCAGGCAGGCACAACTCACAAGCTTGCAGCAGCACCCTCAGATACAGCTGAATATAAGTTCGCAGGTTGGTATTATAACAATGAAAAGGTAACTGAAATTGTTATGCCCGCAGGCGATGCTCACATCATCGGTATCTGGGAACTCATCAAGGTTGAAACCAAAAAGTTAACTCTTGATGCAAACGGCGGTAAGTTTGCTGACGGTAAAGATAAGAACGAAAGCGAACATCAGCCCAATGCTGATATCAGCGCATTCAAGGCAATTGTTCCCACAAGAGATGGTTACACCTTCATGGGCTGGGAGCCCGAGCTTACCTCAACAATGCCTGAAACTGACTTAACAGTTAAGGCAAAGTGGGAAGTTGAAAAGTACACAATCAACTTCGATACCAAGGGCGGCTCAACAGTTCCTTCAATGGAAGTAACTTATGGTCAGAAGGTAACTGCTCCTGCAGATCCTACAAAGACAGGTTATGATTTCGTTGAATGGACACCTGCTCTTCCCGATACAATGGGCGACATTGGTAATAACGGCGCAAGCATCACAGTTGAAGCTGTTTGGGAAGCAAAGAAATATCCCGTTAAGCTTGATGCAAACGGCGGTACTCTGAGCGATGGCAATGCAACATTCTCCAAGGATGACGTTGCTTATGATACAGTTCTTTCAACAGTTGCTCCCGTTGCAGATCCCACAAGAAACGGCTATAAGTTCCTTGGCTGGACAGCAACAGGCGTAAGCGGTTATGTAACAATCCCCGAAAAGCAGATCGAAGGCGGCATTAACTACACAGCTGCCTGGGAAGCTCTCGGTAACACAATCAGCTTCGATGCAAACGGCGGTAACTCCGTTGCAGATATGAGCGTTAAGACAGGTGAAAAGGTAACATCCGTTCCCACAACAACAAGAGAAGGCTACGACTTCCAGGGTTGGGCAGATGAAACCGGCAAACTTGTAACAGATAAGGACGGCAAACTTCTTGATGCAAACTTCACAATGCCTGCATCCAACATCAAGCTTACAGCTTCATGGAGGATCAAGTCTGCAGAAGTTAAGTATGAATTTGAAGGCGACATTCCCGCAGGCGTAACTCCTCCTGCAGCAGCAACCTATGAGTACGGCACAACAGTAACAGTTGCAGATGCTCCCAAGGCTGAAGGCTACACATTCAGCGGCTGGTTCAACGGAACAACTCCCGTTGCTCCCGGTTCAACCTTCAAGATGGGCGAAGAAGCAGTTTCACTCACAGGTAAGTGGACAAAGGATGAAGTTAAGACTTACACTGTAACATTCAATGCAGCTGGCGGTCAGTTCTCAGACGGCAAGACATCATGGGTTTACACTCTTAAGGAAGGCGATCCCATCGTAGCTCCCGATGCAGATGACGTTTTAAGAAGCGGATATGCATTCTCAGGCTGGGATTCAGTTGTTCCTCCTGCAATGGGAACAGAAAATCTCACCTTCTCCGCAGTATGGAACACCGTTGATACAAGAAAAGACCTTGTTGCTGATGCAAATGGCGGTCAGTATTCTGACGGCTCAACATCCAAGGAATATAAGTTCAACGAAGGCGATAAGGTTGCAGGCAACATTGCTGAACCCACAAGAGACGGCTATGAATTCGCTGGTTGGGACGGCCTCAATTCTGATGGCACAATGCCCGGCGAAAATACAACCATCAAAGCAAAGTGGAATGCTATCGTAACAATCGATCCCAACGGCGGTACATTCGCTGACGGCACAACAGCTAAGATTGAAACAACAGGTGACGCTATCAACACAGCAGGCAAGCTTCCTGTAACAAAGGAAAATGCTGAACTCACCGGTTGGAAAGATACAATCACAGGTACAGTTTATAATTCAATCCCCGCAACAAGCGATGTTCCCATGAATCTCGTTGCTCAGTGGGCAACTAAAGATCAGTATTCTGTAACCTATTATGTAGGCGGTAATGTTCTCAAGACAGATTACTACTATACAGGCGAAGATATCGTTCTTCCTGCAGATCCCACAATCACAGGCTTCGACTTTGGCGGCTGGACTCTCAAGGACGGCTCCAAGGTTCCTGAGAAGATGGAAGATGCAAACCTTGAAGTAATCGCAGTTCTCAATCCCCATAAGCACAATGTAACTTTCTATCTTGATGCTGAAAAGACTCAGGTTTATGAAGAATATAAGGATGTAGCTTACGGCTCAGAGCTTAAGGCTCCCACAGATCCCACTCATCCCACAAATCCCGAGCTTGTATTTGCAGGTTGGGAACCCAAGGTTGAGTCAGAAATGCCTGACCATGATCTTGAGTATGTAGCAACATGGGCAGAGATCGGCGAAGCACAGTATTCTGCACACTTCATCGCAAACGGTGAAACTCACGCTCTCTATGTTCTTCAGGAAGGCGACAAGATTCCCGTTCCCACAGCACCTACAAGATTCGGTTATGTATTCGCAGGTTGGGAGCCCAGCGTTCCCGAAACAATGCCTGCTAAAGACCTTGTATTTGAAGCTCAGTGGGAAATCGATAAGACATTCGTTTCAGTAATTATCGGCGGAACCGTAATCGGCGGCGGCGCAATTGCAGGTATCATCGGCACAGGCGCAATTGTTGGCGGCTCAATCATCGGCGGAATCCTCGTTCTTTGGGGCACATCCGAACTCGTTAAGAATACTTATACCGTAACTTACATGGTTGACGGTGAGGTTTATAAGACCTATAAGGTTCTTGCAGGTACAAAGATTCCCACTCCCGCTGATCCCGCAAAGGATGGCAGCACATTCGCTGGCTGGAATCCTGAAGTTCCCGAGAAGATGCCTAAGGAAGACCTTGTATTTGAAGCAACATGGAATGCAGATGCAGATGTTGAAATTCCCGATACAGGTTCATTCGCAGGTCTTGCAGCTCTTGCAGCTATCTCAGCAGCAGGTGCAGTTGCAGTAATCGCAACAAAGAAAAAGAAGGATGAAGACGAGGAATAATTTCCTGAATAATCCTGAATAAGCATCGAAATGTGCTTAAAAACCAATAATTTACCGCCGCGGTCATTGCGACTGCGGCGGTTTTGTTTATATACAGCTTGTAAAGTAAATTACTTTACAAAAACTGAAATAAAAATATTTTGTGATAATTTGCTGAAACATAGGTATATATTAGTTGGCAACGGCTTTCAGCACTCTGAAAAGTACAATTGTAAAGGTGAGCCCCTTTACAGACTCGGGCGCTGTGATTTTATATTCGCTGAGTGTTTCGCCATCAATTGAGAAGGTGATTTTGCCTAAAATCTGCCCTTTTTCAACAGGTGCCTGAACATCAACGGCAAGGTCAATGCTTTGCTTGATTTCGCCCTCTTTTCCTTTGGCTATAAGAACAGATTCAACCTCGGGAATAACGGGTAGAATTTCATCTTTTACACCGTTGATAATTGCAACAGGAGGAATCAAAGCAGGGTCGATAACGGGAGTGACGGTAGAATAGTTGGAGAATCCCCAGTTAAGAAGAGCTTTGGCGGTTTCAAATCTGTCGCTGCTGTTTTCGCTGCCCATAACAACCGCAACAAGATGGGTGCCGTTTCTTTTTGCGCTTGCAGAAACGCAGCAGCCTGCCTTTGCGGTTGTGCCCGTTTTAAGCCCCGTTGTGCCTTCGAAAAACCTGACAAGCTTGTTTGTGTTGACAAGCTCTGTTTCACCGTTCCGAAGTGAATCCATCCATATTGTTGTGTAATTGATAATCATTTCATGTTTAAGAAGCTCTCGGCTCATTGTTGCAACATCAAGTGCCGTGGTCAGATGGTTTTCTGTTGTGTCGTCAAGACCGGTGCAGTTTTCAAAATGAGTGTTTTTCATTCCGAGCTGTGCAGCTCTTTCGTTGAGCATTGCAACAAACGCTTCGTCACTGCCTGCAATATATTCTCCCAGAGCCGTGCAGGCATCGTTTGCGCTGTAAACTGCAGTTGCTTTGAGCAAATCGTCAACTGTCATTTGCTCGCCTTCTTTCAGCCATATCTGTGAGCCGCCCTTTGAAGCGGCAGAGGCAGAAACCGTGACAGTATCAGTCAGCTTGATTTTACCTGCGTCGATTGCTTCAACAACAAGCAGAAGCGGCATGATTTTTGTTACGGAGGCAGGGTAAAGCTTTTCGTTTTCATTATATTTAAGCAGCACCTTGCCTGTTGATACATCCATCAACACAGCGGCTTTTGCTTTGATTTCAACGGGCATTGCTTCCTCGGCAAAAGCGAAAAGCGGATAAGAAAACAACATTGCGGCGATAATCAGAAAGCTTATGAGCGGATTGAAAAATTTTTTCATAATGCAGACCCCTTTCAAGGCAATATATGCTTTAGGAGCGGTTGATTATCACTGAATTTTCTGTTATAATGTAACAAATATAAATTCCTTAGAAGGAGATAGCATGAAAGCTGCATTTTACACCTTGGGCTGCAAGGTTAATCAATATGAATCTCAGGCAATGGCACAAAGGCTTGAAAAGCAGGGGTTTGTTATCTGCGATTCGGCTGAAGAAGCGGATGTTTATGTTATAAATTCATGCACGGTAACGGCTGAAAGCGACCGCAAAACCCGCCAGACGGTACGAAGATTCAAAAAGCTGCATCCTGACAGCATTGTTGTTCTGACGGGCTGCATGCCGCAGGCTTTTCCTCAGGCAAGCTCGGAGCTTGACAGCGCAGATATTGTTATAGGCAACAAAAGCAACCATCTGCTTTATGAATATATAATGGATTATATTGGCGGCAGGGGCAGAATCGTTGCTGTTGAGGAGCATAAAAGCGGTGAGGAGTTCAAAGGCGATACAATAAGCGAATTCCGTGAGCGTACAAGGGCTAATGTTAAAATTGAGGACGGCTGCAACCGTTTCTGTTCATATTGCATTATTCCATATGCAAGGGGAAGGGTGCGTTCAAAGCCTCTTGAAACTCTGAAATCAGAAATTGCGCAGCTTGAAAAAAACGGCTTTTGCGAGATAGTGCTTGTAGGCATCAATCTTTCTGCTTACGGCACAGATATCGGCTCAAGCCTTGCAGAAGCTGTTGAAGCAGTCGCGGCTTTTGACGGTATCAAACGTGTAAGGCTCGGTTCACTTGAACCCGACCATATAACCGATGAGGTTATTGAAAGACTTTCAGCAGTGCCCGAATTTTGTCCGCAGTTTCATATTTCTTTGCAGAGCGGCTGCAGTAAGACACTCAAAAAAATGAACCGCCATTATACTGCGGATGAATACTATGAGCTTTGCCAAAAGCTTCGGAATGCTTTTGACGGAGCGACACTTACAACCGATGTTATGGTTGGATTCCCTGATGAAACGGCAGAAGATTTCGAGCAGTCGCTCGCATTTGTGAAAAAGGTCGGATTTGAAAAGGTTCATGTTTTTCCATATTCACGCAGGCCAGGTACACCTGCCGCAAAAATGGCGAATCAGGTTGAAAACGCTGAAAAATCAAGGCGTGCGGCAGTTATGATTGAAGAAACAGATAAAATCAGAAATGCTTTTCTTGAATCGCAAATCGGCAAAACTCTTGAGGTGCTGCCTGAGGAATTTCACGATGGCTATGTGCAGGGATATACAGCGAATTACACTCCCGTGAGAATTATCGGCACAGAGAACACGAAAAAAATGATAAAAGCAGAAATCATATCCGTTGAGGATGATTTCTGCATAGGAAAAACAGTATAATCAGGCACCGCCGTTGCAGGCGGTGCTTTTTTCAGTTTTTACTTTTGTTAATCGGAAGCCTGAAAATTAGGCTGAGCAGAGCCTTGCCGTTGAACGGGATAAGAGGATAAAGAAAGCTCTGACCCGTAACGGTTTTGTTGAATGAGATTTCAAGCGCAATAATAATTATGCCTGCAATGAAGCCCCACAGATTGAAAAGCGCGGTAAGAGCGAGAAGCAGCATTCGCATCAGCTTGAAAGCATAGCCGAGCTCGAAGCTGGGCTGCGTGAAATTTGTCATGGCAACAAAAGCCATGTAGAGCACAACCTCGGGCACAAACCATCCTGCCGAAACCGCAAATTCGCCAAGCACAAGTGCGCCGATAATACCGAATGAGCCGCTGAGCGCCTGCGGAGTGTTGATTGAAGCAAGTCGGATTGTGTCGATGACCAGCTCAACAATGAAAAGCTGAGCGATAATCGGTACGGTATTAGGTTCTTCAATTCTTATAAAATCAAGCCAATGCGGAATATAATCGGGATTTTGCACGAGCAGATACCATATGGGAATCAGCAGGAGGGTAAGCGCAAAAACAAACATTCTTACAACCCGCAGGTATGACCCGATAATCGGCGACATATAGTAATCGTTGGTATCCTGCAAAAAATCGAATATGCCCGAGGGTATAATCATTGCTGCAGGGGAGTTATCGGTGAGCAGAATTATGCTGCCCTCCAGCACGCAGGCTGCTGCAGCATCGGGTCTTTCGGTGTATCTGACCTTCGGGAAAGGATTGAATCTTTGCTTTGTGACAAGGCATTCGAGCAGGCTTTGCTGTCCGAGTGTGAGCGAATTGACATTTATTGAAGCGAGCTTTTTGGGCAGGGTGTTGAGTGCTTTTTCACTGACTTTACCGTTCATGAAGCAGATAACAACATCTGTTTTGGAGTTTTCGCCAACGGTGTGGATTTCCATGGTTAGGTTAACATCTCTTATGCGCCTGCGTATAAGCGCAGAGTTGAAAACAAGAGTTTCAACAAAGCCGTCATGAGGACCTCTTAAGACTCTGTCATTTTCAGGTTCTGCCATAGACCTTACGGGGTAGGTTCGGGCATCGATTATAATTCCTTCACTGAATCCGTCTGCAATAAGCCCGATTCCGCCCGAAAGAACGTATTTTATAAAATCATCGGGCTTGCCTGCAACATCGGTTTCTACGTAGGGGATAAACGCATCTGCAAACTCACGGGCTGTCTTTTTTAATGAATATTCCTTCTCGGTAATTTTCATCAGATAAGCCATAACCCGTTCCATGAGCTCGTCTTTGCAGAATCCGTCAATAAAATAGAGCCGTATCCGTTTTTTGCCGATAATTATATCTCTGCCGACAAGGTCAAAGCTTGCGCTCATGCGCATTTTGGTTTCGAGCATGTTTATATTTGTAATGTAATCGGTTGAAAAACTTTGAGTCAGAGCAATCACCTCAAAATAAAATGGTGACAGTTGCCTGTCACCATTCTTGACTGTCGATAAAGTTGCTGAAGCATAAACGAAAAAACGTGAAATAAACCTGCGATAGCCTCCTTTGGCAAAGGAGATGGATTTTGGCGAAGCCAAAAGACGGAGGATTGAATTAGTGTTTTCGTTTATTTGGTGTTTTTTCGCTTTTCGATGTATCTGTATACACCTTCAAGCGAAGAAAACACCATTCAGCTTCCTTTCTCAACAGCCACACCTTGCCGAAAAAAAGTTTTTCGACAAGCTGAAAATGGTGACAGTTGCCTGTCACCATTTATTATTATCGCAAAAATCAGCGATATTCGTTATAAAGGTTAACGATTGCATTCCATGTAAGCGGACCGACGGAGCCGTTTTGCGGCAGACCGCTCAGCTTCTGAACTGCCTGAACGGCAGCTTTTGTGCGCTCGCCGTAAATTCCGTCAACCGTGATAAGCGGAACAGCATTGTTGTTCTGTGCGATTCTTCGCAAAAATGTCTGAACCTGAGAAACAACGTTTCCGCTTGCACCCGTGGTCAGGGTGTAACCCGGATAAAGCAGCGAGGAATAGGAGCGGTATTCATCGGGCAGAGAGTTCAGAGTGCTGAAATATGCGTCCTGAAGTCTGTACCAGGTGTTTCTGCCCACGATGCCGTCAACCGTGAGACCGTATTCACGCTGGAATGTGCGCACGGCATTTTCCGTTGCAGGTCCGAAAATTCCGTCAACCGAAATTTCGGGAAGTCTGTCGTTGAAAAATCCGAGAAAAGCAAGATAATACTGAACGGAACGTACATCATTGCCTCTGTCGTCCCGACGCAGAGATTTGCTGAATATGCGGTCAACCTCGCTCATTGTGATACCTTCGGAATAAAGGTCCGAAATCTTTTTGACAGCGTTATAAATCTGTTTGATTTTATACCATGTTGCCTTGCCGACAATTCCGTCAACCGAAAGTCCGAAAATATTCTGGAATGTTCTTACGGCAGAGCGAGTTGCGGCATCGAATATGCCGTTTGTATCGGGAATTGAAGGGATTGCAGGATAGTTGCGGCGGATTCTGTTCAGCTGTCGCTGAATTGTTCTTACATCCTCGCCAACGCTGCCAAGGCGCAGAAGCGTTCCCGGATATGATTCGGTAATATTTCTGACAGGCGCATTTCTGACAATGTTTATATCGTTGCCGTAGTAATTCTGCAGAATCTGATAAGGTGTTCTGCCCTGATTGGCAAGGCTGACCGTACCCCATTGCGAAAGACCTCTGCAGGTGACTGTGCGCCCGTCGCAGTATTCGGTGAAATAGGGCTGAATCTGGTTCCCTTTGGTAACGTAATCGTTAAAAAGTTCATCAACTATGCGGCTGATATTTGAAAAAATATCCCTGCCGTCAACGTATGCCTGGTCATAGGCAGTTGAATTGGTTATATCAAAATTATAGCCCCTGCTGCGGTAATATTCGCTGAAAATTCTGTTAAGTGCAAAAGAAACCTGAGCATATATGTTGGCTCTGATTGCGTTCTCGGGCCATGTGGGATAAATTTCGCTTGATGCAACGTTTTTGATGTATTCCGTAAACGGAATTCTCACATTTCTTGCGTTGGAATTCGGCGAACCGAGATGCACCGTAATATAATCGGGTATAACGGGAGTTGCCATAAATTCACCTCCTTATAATGTGGATGAGCCGGATTCGTTGACGATAATCGGGTCGGGCTCGCTCAGACCTGCAACCTTTGCAAGCATCTGCACCGGCTGCACGGATTCGATACCCGAAAAAACAGGCACATTGTTAAACAATGCTCTCACATAAGACGGGTGCTCGATGTAAACCGTATAAGCGGAATAGGGGAGAATATTACCGCTGTTGGGACTCATTGACAGGGAGCGAGGCGGTGCGGGGAGGACGATTCTTTCGCTCGAGCCGCTGATATCCGTAATGCCGTCATAGAGCGTAATATTGCCGCTGTCAAGGGGAAGAAACACCATAACTCTTGCACTCGGCACGGCAAAAGCTCTGTCGGAAGCATAGGTTTCAATGCGAAGCGTGCCTGTTTCGGGGTTAGCTGAAAGAAATTTTGAAACATCGCCGCAGCGTCTGCGCTGCTCATCGGTTGAGGGTGAAGCGCAGCTGCTTCGCAGAAAGCTCACGGTGTCTGCCGCATTGCTGCCGTAAACGGGAGCTCTTTCAGACTCGGGTGCAGGCTCTGTTTGTGCGGCAACCGCCTCGGGCATTTCTGCAGATGCTTCTTCGGCTTCGGCGGTTTCGGGCAGAGGGTCACTGCGGTCACGCTCGTAGCCCTTGTTGTTGATATCGGCATCAATCTGTTGCTTTTCACGCTCGTCGGGCTCATAATTCGGGTCGGAATTTATGTATCCGTTCTTTTTGCTGAATTCCAGCATTTCTTTTTTATATCTGTCCATAAGAAGCTCCATTTCTCTTTTGTCCATATCATAACCTCCTGTTATATTGCTATTTTCATTATATTAACTGCCTGTAAATTATGTTACGGAAAAATATTAATTCCTGCCGATATGTTTGCATTTGCGGCTGATTTATGGTATTATGTAAGAGGTTCAGGAACATTTTTTGAAAATAAACTCAAAAAAGCTTGCATAATTTTAAAAAAATTTGCTTTCAGGTGTTGCAAACGGCGCTTTTATAGGGTAAAATATATTAAATATATTTTTGCTGTGCAGCGAATATATATTTGGTTTAATTCTTTAGCATTTCACAGGGGTGTATGAAACTTGGCTTTAAAGCTCAATCTCAACTATGCAGGTGAATTTGCCTGCGAAGAAAAACTTTTATCCATGAAGCAGGAGGTTGAAAAGGCTCACGATATGCTTCATAACGGCACAGGCGAAGGCAGCGATTTTCTCGGATGGATTGATCTTCCCGTAAATTACGATAAGGAAGAGTTCGTTCAGATTAAGGAATGTGCCGAAAAAATCAAAAAAGATTCCGATGCTCTTATCGTTCTCGGAATCGGCGGCTCTTATCTTGGAGCAAGAGCTGTTATTGAATTTGTTAAATCGAATAACTATAACCTTGTAAAAAAGGATACTCCCGATATTTACTATGGCGGCAACACAATCAGTTCGGCGGCAGTTGCAGAGCTTATAAAGCTTGTTGAGGGCAAGGATTTTTCGGTTAACGTTATTTCAAAATCAGGAACAACAACCGAAACCTCAATTGCTTTCAGAATTTTCAAAAAGCTTCTTGAAGATAAATACGGCAAAGAAGAAGCTGCAAAGAGAATTTATGTTACAACCGATAAGGCAAGAGGTGCTCTTAAAGCGCTTGCCGATGCAGAGGGATACAAAACTTTCGTTGTTCCCGATGATGTAGGCGGCAGATATTCCGTTCTCACAGCTGTCGGCCTGCTTCCCATTGCAGTTGCAGGCATTGATATCGATGCTCTTATGAAGGGCGCAGCTGATGCAAGAGAAGCTTATTCGGTAAGAGATATTGAAAACAATGATTGCTATAAATATGCAGCATTGAGAAACCTGCTTTACAGAAACGGCAAATCAATTGAAATGCTTACAGCCTATGAGCCTTCGATGACCATGTGGTGCGAATGGTTCAAGCAGCTTTTCGGCGAGAGCGAGGGCAAGGATAACAAGGGTATTTTCCCTGCATCCGCTATTTTCTCAACAGACCTTCATTCTCTCGGTCAGTATATTCAGCAGGGTGTAAGAAGTCTGTTTGAAACCGTTATCTGGGTCAAGCAGCCCAAAACAGATGTTGAAATCATGTTTGATGATGTTAACGGCGACGGTCTGAATTTTGTTGCAGGCAAAACCGTTCATTATGTTAATCGCAAAGCTTTTGAGGGAACAGTTCTTGCTCATACCGACGGCGATGTGCCCAACATCGTTATCGAGCTTGATGAGCAGAGCGAATATGACCTCGGCTTTATGATATATTTCTTTGAAAAGGCTTGCGGACTCTCGGGCTATATTCTCGGCGTTAATCCCTTCGACCAGCCCGGCGTTGAAAGCTATAAGAAGAATATGTTTGCTCTTCTCGGTAAGCCCGGCTATGAGGCTGCAAAAGAAGAGCTTGAAAAAAGAATCAACTGAAATCTAAATACACAGGAGGAATACTAATATGGTATATCTTATTCTCGGCAACAAAGGCTCAGGCAAAACAAAAAGACTCATCGATCTCGTAAACAACGCTGTTGAAAAGTCAAACGGCAATGTTGTTTGCATTGAGAAGGAAAGACTTCTCACCTACAACATCAACTACCGCGCAAGACTTGTTGAAACAGACCACTATAAGGTAAGCGGCTATGATGCATTCTACGGCTTCATCAGCGGCATCATCGCAGGTGACCACGATATCACCGATATTCTTGTTGATGCAACTCTTAAAATCGGCGGCAGAGATTACGAAGCTCTTGCAAACTTCCTCGAGAAGGTTTCGGAGCTCAGCAAGCTCGCAGAGCAGGATATCACTTTCACCGTTTCATGCGATGAGAGCGACCTTCCCGAAAGAATTTTCACATTTTGCGAAAAAATCTGAATTTAAATCAAAATTATAGTTGACAAATCGCAAATAGAAATATATAATATTTTGTGCGTGATTTTAGGTGAAAATTTATGATTTTGGATTTAGAGCCTATTTTTAATACCGAAGGAATGGTTAAAGAGTTCGGTTATGAGATGGATTTATCCTCTCAGGAGCTCAGCGGCTTCAAGCCCTTCGCAAAGCCCGTGAGGGTTAACGGCAGGGTGAGCAACAAAACAGGTATTGTTGAGCTTGAAGCAACGGCAGATTTTATGCTGGAGCTTAACTGCGACCGCTGTGCAAAGCCTATCACCGTTCCTGTTAAAACGGAGATTAACCATACTCTGGTAACTCATCTTAACGATGAAACCAATGATGAGCTTTTACTTATAAATGAGCTTCGCTTTGATTTGGATGAAATTGTAACAGAGGATGTTTTTCTCAACCTTCCCGCAAAGTTTCTTTGCAAGGATGATTGCAAGGGTATGTGCTTTAAATGCGGCAAGGATTTAAATTCAGGTTCATGCAGCTGCGAAAAAGAAATCGACCCCCGTCTGGAGGCGCTTAAGCAGCTTCTTGATAATTAAGTTAAAAAAACCTCAGGGTTTATTAAAGGCACAAAATTAAGGAGGTGCTTAAGAGATGGCAGTACCCAAGAGAAGAGTCTCCAAGACAAGAAGAGACAAGAGACGTTCAAACGTATGGAAGATGTCTGCTCCCCAGCTTGAAAAGTGCTCAAACTGCGGTGAACTCAAGAGATCTCACAGACTTTGCCCCGAGTGCGGTTATTATAACGGCAAGCAGGTAGTTGTTAAGGAAGCATAAGTCTAAAATAAAGCGGCAGAGGTTGCAAAACCCCTGCCTTTTATTTTTTTTCAGTCGAGACGGGTTATTGTTAAAATCAGCATACTGTTTTTACATTGTTCGTGTGAATAACAATTATATCATAATCCGAATAACCGGTAAAAACCGGATTACGGTTGAATTGCAGAGTATGTTATGATATAATCACAAACGAAGAATAATTATCTGGGAGGATTATTATGAAAAGAGTATTTGCATTTTTGCTTGCATTTGTGATGATTGTTTCTTTTGCGGCCTGCGGCTCAAAGGACGGTTCATCGAAAAAATCTGGCGGAACAGGTGAAACAGTAAACGCTGAAAATCAGCAGAAGCTGAGCGCCTATGTTGTTGAGGGGTATAAGCCTATTAATTCAACAAACGATGAGGGCAAAATTATTGCTGCGCTTGATAAAACCCTTTTCGGAACAAGAAGCCTGAAAGTTTCAGTAGCAGAATATAACGAGGAAATCTTCGAGGGCTATATCGATCTCGGCGAAACTCTTGCATCATCAGGTCTTTATTTTGAAATTGATGGCGGCGAAACGAACGGCGCTGTTTATGACGGAAATCTGATTGCTGCAAACTCATATTATAACGAACATATAACAGCGGATATCAAAAAAATTGCCGCTTCCGATGAAGAAGAGATAAACAGTTTTCTTCTTGAATTAACGGGTCACGGTACCGATGAATGGATAGAAGAGCTTAAAACCTTCGGTATTGAACTCAGCACAGCGAAGGTCCTCGGTTGGGTTTCAAAAATTGTTGACGGCAGAATCAATGAAGATGTTGTAGCTGAAATCTTTGATGAGGTTGCGATTCCTTATGCAGTTGTAATGGTAAACAGCTACGGCTATGAAATAGATGCAAAGGATATCCCCGATTTTAAAACTCTTAAGGGAATTGTTTATGAATTCTTCCTTAACGGTCACGCTTCTTCAGCTCTTGAAATCACCGTAAACGGTGATGAATATGAGGTGGCTCTTCACTTCGGAGAGTTCATAAAAAATGCCGTTGAGTTTGTTTCAAATCATGAAAAGCTTCAGGGTATTGTTAATTCGCAATTGGGTCAGGAATTTATTGAAATGCTCAATGAAGATCTTGAATATATCAGCGAAGAGGAAGACCTGCTCTTTACGGTAGAGCTTGAAAACGGCTATATTTCAAAGGTTGAATTTTACGATGTTGAAATTGAGATTTCCGATTTCAATGAGTTCACGGGAATCAAAGAAGACTATGAAGATCTTGTTGAAGACACTGCCGATTCGGAGCTTGAATATTCAGTAAACAACTTGTCAGATATTATTGCACTTTTTTAATCTCAACAAAAAAACGCCCTCTCCTTTTTGGGAGAGGCCATTCTGCTTTTATACACCTGAATATGCTGCGAAGCCGCCGTCAACTGGAAGAATGATTCCTGTTACGAAGCTTGAATATTCGTCATCGCAAAGGAAAAGAAGTGCACCCGTGAGGTCCTCGGGAGTGCCGAAGCGGCGAAGAGGAGTATGGCTGATGATTTTGTTTGAGCGGGCGGTGAGTGAACCGTCCTCGTTATAAAGAAGTGTTTTGTTCTGGTTGGTTGAGAAAAATCCGGGTGCGATTGCGTTAACTCTGATTCCGACATCCGCAAAGTGAACTGCCATCCACTGTGTGAAGTTTGAGATGGCTGCCTTTGCTGCAGAATAAGCAGGAATCTTTGTAAGAGGTCTGTAGGAATTCATTGAAGAAACGTTCAGAATGCTTGCACCTTCTTTGCCGACCATATCCTTTGCAAAGCACTGCGTTGTGAGAAGAGTGCCGAGGAAATTGAGGTTGAAAACGAACTCAATGCCCTTTGCATCAAGGTCAAAAAATGTTTTAACGCCCTCTGCTTTTTCTGCGATATCGCAAAGCTCAAGAGTTTCTTTTGTTGTTGTGCCGAGAGGGGAGTTTCCGCCTGCACCGTTGATGAGTATATCGCATGTGCCGAGCTCTGCGGTAACCTTTGCCTTTGCAGCTTCAAGGCTTTCCGCCTCAAGAACATTGCAGCCTACTGCAAGAGCCGTTCCGCCTGTTGCGTTGATTTCGTCAACAACAACCTGTGCAGCTTCTTCACGCAGGTCAAGCACTGCGATTTTTGCGCCCTGAGCAGCAAGGTCTTTTGCGAATGCGCTGCAAAGAACACCGCCGCCGCCCGTGATAACTATAACTTTACCTTTGAGGTTTTCGTGAGTCATGTTTTTCTCCTTTTAATTACGCTTCAACTTCAATGCTTTCTCCGGTTTTTGAGGATTCATAGCTTGCTGCAACTATTTTTGCCGCATGGCCGCCCTCATAAGCATCGATTTCAAATTTACTGTTATTTTTCAGACAATCGTAAAAATCATTTATAAGAGCCGAGTGACCGCTGCCCCAATAGCTTTCGCCATGGTATTCGACCTCGGTTGCGCATTTGATTTCGGCAATTTCTCCGTTTTCGTCAAATGCATAGAGCTTTTCGCCCTCAATGCGTAGCCGACCCTTTTCCATGAGAATTTCAATAAATACATCCGAGTTTTCGGCATAGGCGGTGGTTGCGTAAAGCATAGCCGTAACGCCGTTTTCAAGCTCCATGAGCACGCTTGCATTATCTTCAACCTCAATGATTCCTTTGAGATGGTCGTTTGCAACATGTGCCGTGAGCTTTTTGCATTTTCCTCCGAAATACTGAACAAGGTCTGCCGTGTGAATAGCCTGATTAATCAGCACGCCGCCGCATTCCTTATCGAGAGTGCCGTGCCAGTCATCGTTATAATAGCTTTCTTCTCTTGACCAGGTAACAAAGGCTCTGATTGCCTTAACCTTACCCATTGCGCCCGAAGCGATAACCTTTTTTGAATACTGAACGCAACTGTTATATCTGTTCTGGAAGCAGATTCCGAGCTGCTTGCCGCTTTTGCTCTGAGCCTTGCGCAGCGCATCAACCTCTTCACAGGTAACGGAACAGGGTTTTTCGGTTAAAACGTTTATGCCTTTTTCCAAAGCTTTTGCAGCCATGGGAGTGTGGAGATAATGCGGAGTACAGATGTGGATTGCATCGGGCTTCTCATTTTCGAGAAGCTCATCAAAGCTGTAGTAAGCTTTTGCACCGAATTCAGCCGCTTTTTCGTCGGCACGGTGCGGTTTTATATCGGCAACGGCGATAATCTCGGTTTCGGGATTATCGCTCAGTGCTTTAAAATGCATTTTGGAAATATTTCCGCAGCCGATAACGGCAACTTTCATAAAAATCACCTCGCAGCGATATATATCAGAATGTTGAGCTCATATCGCCCTGTACGGTTTCGGTAACGTTAGCTTTTACTGCGTTGCCTGCAGCAATTTTTTTGTTAAGCTCTTCGAAATAAATGTCCTCATCAACGGGAAGCTCAACTGTTTTGCCGAGCCATGATGAAAGGTGAGCGGCATTGGAAATCGAAAGGCCTCTGATGCCTTCTTCACCGTTTGCAACAAGGGGTTCGCCTCTGAGAACGGCTGCTGCGAATTTGTTGGTAACCTCTGAATGCTGCTTGTTTCTGCCGTCGGTTTCAACCTCAATCCATTCGCCCTCAATCCAGCCGAAGCCTTCGGTTGCGGTTGCGCAGTGCTCCGAAACCCTGCCGTTGAGCTTAT
>JAZNPG010000088.1:0-22652 GCA_045589555.1 Acutalibacteraceae bacterium | reverse complement strand
CTGTTCTTGTTATAACCAACATATTCAACATTGTTTTCATTCTTGCAATGTATCCTTTTGTCGGCAGCATAAACACAACCACAACAATCTGGCTCGTTATGGGCTGCCTGTGGTTCAATGCTCTTATGGGTTCGTTTATGCACATTCTTAATCCCGCTATTCAGGCGGATATCCGTGACTATCAGCAGTATATCACAGGCGAAAGAATTGACGGCATGTTCTCTGCTGTTGCAACAATCGGTACGGTTATAACCCTTGCAACTTCGTCGGTTCTTCCTGCTATTTATGAGAGCAAGGGTCTCACAACCGAAATGGCAAAAAAGGTTACATCAAACCCGAATATTCTTTCAAGAGTTCTCGGGGGCGGCAAAACTGTTGGGGAAATTCTTGCCGAACAGTTCGCCGAAGGACAGAATAACTATGAGAATGCTTATTCGGCACTTTATGATCCGAACATACTCACCGACCTTCTTAAGGTTCTTATTGTTATTGCTGCAGTCGGTGCCGCTATGAATGTTGTTCCTTATATCTGGTATGATTTCAACGAAAGAAAGCAGAAATCCGTTATCAGAGTTCTTAAGGTTCGCAGTATGTTTGAGGATTATAACAACGGTGTTCTTGATGACGGTAACCTTGTTGAAGCCATTGATATTATCAACACATCCCGTGAGATGGCAGGCAAAACTCCCAAGGCTGCGGATAAGAAGATGTGGAAATCGGTCAAGGAAAAGCCTGAAAGAAAGCTTGCAAAGAAAGCTTATAATGATATTCTGGAATATAACGAAGAAATCGAAATTGCAAAGTTTGTTTGCGGTGAGCTTGATAAATTCTCAAGCAACGAGTTCGTTTACAGAGTTAAGGAAAGCGAGAAAATTTATAATGCAGGACTTAACGGAATCCTTTTCATGAATCTTGAAGATGCAAAGGCGGACCTTGCTGCAGCAAAGGCTATGCCCAAGGTTTCGGAAGAGGAAAAGGCAATCCGTAAGGCTGCAATCGAAATGGCAAAGAATAAGATTTCTGCCGTTAAAGCGGTTAAAAAGTATTATTCAGGCAGCAAAAAGCTTGTTCAGCCCGATTATGAATTGCTTGAAAAGAGCTATGAGCGCGAGGATAAAATCAGCGCTTCGATCAAGGCTATTAACACATCTTCAAAGGATGTAAGAAAGTCTGCGGAAGCAAAGGCTGAAATGGCAAGACTTCAGGCTGAGTTAAAGGCAGCAAAGGCTGAGTCCAAGGCAATCGGCGATGAGTTCGCAAACTTCAACCGTGCCGCAAAGCCTTATAACGAAGCAAAGAAGCTGATTACTCAGAGCGAAAATTATCAGAAGCTTGATGAGATTTCGGCAGTTTACGAATCTGCAAAGGTTCGCCACGAAGAAGCTCTTGCAAAGGCAGCAGCCGAAGCAGAGCGCAAGGCAGCTGAAGAAAAGGCTTACGGCGAAAAGATTAAAGCAGAAAAAGCCGCAGCAAAGGCAGCAAAGAAAAACAATAAATAAACAAACTTTCCGATAAGGAAACACAAAAAATAAGCAGGCTGTAAAAGGGGATAACCCATGCAGCCTGCTTTTAGTTTTATTTATTGATATTATCGGTAATTATTCTTCGTCAAACTTAAACGAGCCCGAAAGCAGAGTTACCGAATCTGTGCCGACGGTGAGCAAGCCTCCGTCAGCCGAAGCTGTTTTTTTGCTGCCGTCCTCAAACCAGATTGTGCAAGGACATCTGACAATTGAGGTAACAAACGGAATGTGACCTGCCATAACGGCGAGCTCACCCTCTGTTCCTCTGACATCCAGCTTAACCGCATCTCCGCTGAATTTGTTTCCGTCGGGCGATGCAACAGTAAGTTTAAATGTGTTCATTCAATCACGCCTTTTTTGCTTTTTCAACAGCTTCATCAATTGTTCCTACAAAGAGGAACGCCGATTCAGGCAAATCGTCATGTTTGCCTTCAATGATTTCCTTGAAGCCTCTGATTGTTTCTGCAATGGGAACATATTTGCCCTTGAAGCCCGTGAATTTTTCGGAAACATCAAACGGCTGTGAGAGGAATCGCTGAATTTTTCTTGCACGCTGAACAAGCATCTTATCCTCATCGGAAAGCTCATCCATGCCCATGATGGCGATGATATCCATAAGCTCGTTATATCTCTGAAGAATTCGCTGAACCTCTTTTGCAACCTCATAATGTTCCTTGCCGACAATTTCGGGGGAGAGGATGCGGCTTGTTGACTCAAGGGGGTCAACGGCAGGATAAATGCCCTGCGAAGCGATGCTTCTTGCAAGAACCGTTGTTGCATCAAGATGAGCAAAGGTTGTTGCGGGAGCGGGGTCGGTAAGGTCATCGGCAGGTACATAAACAGCCTGAATCGATGTGATTGAGCCTTTCTTTGTAGAAGTGATTCTCTCCTGCAAAGCACCCATTTCGGTTGCAAGGGTGGGCTGATAACCAACCGCGGAAGGCATTCTGCCCAGAAGCGCCGAAACCTCGGAGCCTGCCTGCGTGAAACGGAAAATATTATCGATAAAGAGAAGAACATCCTGTCCCTCTGTGTCGCGGAAATATTCCGCCATTGTAAGGCCTGAAAGACCTACTCTCATTCTTGCTCCGGGGGGCTCGTTCATCTGACCGTAAACAAGTGCAGTGTTGTTTAAAACTCCTGACTGCTTCATTTCATTATAAAGGTCATTGCCCTCTCTTGTGCGTTCGCCGACGCCCGTGAAAACGGAGATGCCGCCATGCTGCTTTGCGATGTTGTTGATAAGCTCCATGATGAGAACTGTTTTACCAACACCTGCGCCGCCGAAAAGACCGATTTTGCCGCCCTTTGAATATGGGCAGATAAGGTCGATAACCTTGATACCTGTTTCGAAAATTTCTGCGCTTGTTGCAAGCTCATCATAATCGGGCGCACTGCGGTGGATGTTCCATCTTTCCGCAGTTTCGGGAGTGGGTTGATTATCAACCGCATCGCCGAGAACGTTGAAAATTCTGCCGAGAGTTTCTCTGCCGACGGGTACGCTTATCGGAGCGCCCGTATCGGTAACATCAACGCCCCTCTGAAGTCCGTCGGTTGAAGCCATGGCGATGCATCTTGCGGTGTTGTCGCCGATATGCTGGGCAACCTCAACGGTGAGCACCCTTTCGCCAACGGGAATTGTAAGCGCATTATGAATCATGGGTAATTCGCCCTCGTTGAAGCGCACATCAACAACGGGACCCATTACCTGAGTTACTTTACCAATTCGTAATTCCAAATTTATCACCTCTTAATTTCCGCTGCCCGCAACAATTTCCGTGATTTCCTGGGTAATTGCACCCTGTCTTGCACGGTTATATTCAAGCTGCAAATCGCTTATCATCTGCTGGGCATTCTTGCTTGCGGAATCCATTGCCATTCTGCGTGCCGAAACCTCGCTTGCAAAGCTTTCTCTTGCGCAAACGGTGATGATGCCTGCCACATATTCACGGGCAACGTTGTTGAGCACCGTAAGGCAATCGGGTTCAAAAACCATTCCTGCCGCATCGCTGTTTTCGCTCTTTTCAAAGGGAAGAATCCATTTAATATAAGCTTCCTGACTCATAACGGAATGATATTTTGTTGAAATAATACCCAGTCTGTCAAACTTTTCCTGAGCAAAATCGGAGCAGAGCTCCTCTGCAAGCTTTGCAGCATCGTCAAACGAAAAGAGTTCCGATGAATTATAAGCCTTGCCGAATTTTTCGCAGGCTCTTTTTCCAATGGGAATGAATTCTGCATTGGGATATTCCGCCGCAAGACGGAAAATGTTTGCATTGTAGCCGCCTGCAAGTCCTCTGTCACCTGCAATAACAATGATTCTTGTTCTTGAGGTTTCTCTTTCCTTCATGTAAGGGCTTTTGAGGCTTTCTCTGTCTGCGGCAAGAACGGATATTGTTTTTTCGAGTGCAGCAGCGTAATCTCTGCCCTTCATCATCGCTTCGTTTGCACGGCGGATTTTTGAGGATGCAACAAGACCCATTGCATTGGTCAGCTGCATTGTTGAGTTAACGCTTTTTATGCGTACTCGGAGAGCTTTTGTATTCTGTGACATAGCAAATTACCTCTGCATCTGAGCGAGAACGGATTTGAGGGTTTCTTCGTCCTGCTCGTCAAAATAACCTGCTTCAATTCTTTCAAGCCATTTGCCGTGTTCATTTTCAAGCTTTTCAAAAAGCATTTTTTCGTATTCGTGAACTCCTGAAACGGCAACATCGTTAAGGTATCCTTTGGTTACCGCATAAACAATTGCAACCTGGCAGCCGACACGAACGGGAGAGTTTCTGCCCTGCTTGAGCACTTCAACAATTCTTTCACCCAGAGCAAGACGGGCCTTTGTATCTGCGTCAAGGTCACTGCCGAACTGTGCAAATGACTGCAGCTCACGGTACTGTGAATAAAGAAGCTTGAGCTCGCCTGAAACCTTTTTCATACCCTTGAGCTGAGCCGAGCCGCCAACACGGCTGACCGAGATGCCGGGGTTAATGGCAGGCATAATACCTGAGTGGAAAAGCTCGGTTTCAAGGAAAATCTGTCCGTCTGTAATTGAAATAACGTTTGTGGGAATATAAGCCGAAACGTCACCTGCCTGTGTTTCGATTATGGGCAGAGCAGTGATTGAGCCGCCGCCGTATTCCTTTGCAACACAGGCTGCACGCTCAAGAAGTCTTGAATGAAGATAGAAAACGTCGCCCGGATATGCCTCTCGTCCGGGGGGACGGCGGATAAGCAGAGAAAGTGCACGGTATGCAACTGCATGCTTGCTCAGATCGTCATAGATTATAAGCACATCTTTGCCCTGCTCACGGAAATATTCAGCCATTGCGCAGCCGCTGTAGGGAGCAATATACTGCAGGGGAGCGCTTTCGGCAGCGCTTGCGGAAACGATTATTGTGTGTTCCATTGCGCCGTTGCGCAGAAGCTCGCTTGCAAGCTGAGCAACCGAGGTGCTCTTCTGCCCGATTGCAACATAAATGCAGATAACGCCCGAATTTTTCTGGTTGATAATTGTGTCAACAGCGATTTCGGTTTTACCCGTCTGTCTGTCGCCGATGATAAGCTCTCTCTGTCCTCTGCCGATGGGAATCATGCTGTCGATAGCCTTGATGCCTGTCTGGAGGGGAACGCTAACGCTTTCTCTTTCAATAATGCCGGGAGCTTCGGATTCAATTGGTCTTGTGCCGCTGTATTCGACGGGACCCTTTCCGTCAATGGGTTCGCCGAGCGCATTGACGACTCTGCCCAGAAGCTTTTCTCCGACGGGAACAGACAAAACCTTGCCTGTTCTGTGAACGTCCGAGCCCTCGCGGATATTATCCTTATCCGAAAGAACGGCAACCGAAACGGTTTCCTCTTCAAGGTTCTGCGCAACGCCGAAGCTGCCGTCATCAAACTCAAGCAGCTCGTTTGCCATGCAGTTGCGAAGTCCGTAAACACGGGCAATGCCGTCACCGACAAGGATAACCTTGCCCGTTTCGGTCATGTCAATTTTTGACTTATAGTTTTTGATTTGGTTTTTAATTATATTGCTGATTTCTTCGGGTCTGTTCATGAGTTCATCACATCCTTAATCTCGCCCAGACGGTGCCTGATGCTTCCGTCAAAGGTTTTTCCGTCAACATCAATTTTTACGCCGCCTATCAGTGATTCATCAATAATATAAATAGGGTCAATGCTCTTTTTTGTAAGCTTTTCAAGCTTTTTGCAGATTCCGATTTTCTGTTCTTCGTTCAGAGCAACTGCAGAATAAACCGTTGCAACGGCTCTGTTTGAAAGCTCTCTTGCAAGCTTTTCAAACTCGTCAATGCAGCCCGAAACAGTCCGCATCTTACCGTTTTCGCAAAGCACCTTGAGAAACGAAACAACATACTCGGGAATTCTGCCGTCAAACGCTTCGTCAACATCTGCAAGCCTTTCGCTCAGCGGAATGGCAGGGGAGTTGAGAAATTCAATGTAATCGGGATTCTCTTCAAAAAGCTGTTTTAACATGCTGAGAGAACCGAGGTATTCCTCTGCTGCGTTTTCTTCTGCGGCAAGGGTGAACAAAGCCTCTGCATATTCACGTTCAGTCTGAATCATTTTCATCACCTATGCTTTCGATAAATGAATCAATGAAACGCTGATGGTCCTGAGCAGAAACCTCTCTTTCAAGCACCTTTTCGGTGAGAAGCGACGAAACCTCAACGATTTCTTTTTTAACTGCATCCTCTGCTTTCTTGCGTTCAAGAACTGCCTCGTTTTCAGCCTGGCGGACAATTCCGTCTGCCTTGGCTTTAGCCTGGGCAATTATTTCTTTTTCACGCTCGTTTGCAATGTTCACGGCAGATTTGATAACCTCATCCGCTTCGCTTTTTGCAGACTGCAGCTTTTCTTCATATTTGATTTTTTCGGAATAAGCCTGTTCTTTAGCTTCGGCAGCGGCATCATAGTCGCTCTGAATGGCGTTCTGGCGAGCCTCAAGCATTCTTTTTGCAGGCTTATATAAAAACTTTTTCACGATCAGAAACAGCAGAATGAGGTTTCCGAGGGAAGCGAGCATCTGCCATATATTGACCGAAATAACATCTAATGTTTGCATCAGTTTCACTCCGATGTTCAGAAATTATAATGCCTGCATGGTTTCAACAAGAATGTCAACAAGAATGTTGGGCGCAACAAAAATAAGCAGAATTGCGATAACAAGGGCATAAAGACCTGTTGTTTCTGCGATGGCACAACCCATGAGCATTGTTGTTGTTACAGAGCCTTTGCTTTCGGGCTGGCGTGCAATAGCTTCACAAGCGCTTGCAACTGCGTTACCTTCACCGATACCGGGGCCGATACCTGCAATCATTGCCATGCCTGCGCCGAGAGCGCAGCAACCTAAAATAATACCTAATGCGAGTTCCATTTTGTTTTCCTCCGTTAAAAATATTTTATGATTTATTTTTTGCACTTTTCAGCGCTTTTTTCTTTTCAAAGGTTTCAATATCAAATGCGCCTGCAACATACATCATTGTGAGCATTGCGAAAATGAATGCCTGAAGGCAGCCACTGAAAACATCGAAATAGACTGACAAAACTGCAGGGATACCAACCTGAAACAGCGGGATATCTGCAAGAAATCCGGGCAGCCATCCGAGCACTTTTGACGAAGCACCCGCAAGGGCAGAGCCGAGAAGAACGGATATAACCGTTCCTGAAAGCACGTTGCCGTAATGACGGAATGCCATTGAAACGGGAGTTGCAATTTCGCTGATGAGGTTTATCGGCGTTAAAAGAGCAACGGGCTGAGTAAAGCTTTTTAAATAGTTTATCGGTCCGCATTTCATCTTATAATAAGTGATAAGAATGAAAACGAGCACCGCCCAGCCGCCTACAATGTTGATATCCGATGTCGGCGGAAACAGACCGAAAAGAGTTAAAAGGCTTGATATAGCGGAAAGAGCAAGAATTGCTATGATGAACGGTGAGAAGCCTTTAAAATATTTACCCATGTTTTCACCAACAAGTGCATCAACCTTCTCAACAATCATTTCCGCAAAATGCTGCCTTTTCAAATCTATTTTTTCCGTCATGCCGTGGGTAATGAATAAACAGAAAAACAGGATTATAACCAGCGCAATGGCGGAGTTGACCTGCGATTCGGTAACAGGCAAATCCTGAAGCGGCATGGGGATTGTAAAATAAATCCGTGCGCCCGTTATGGATATTCCGTCGGAAGCAGGTGTGGTCAGCACCTTGAGCGCTATACCGAACACAATCGGAATAATCATCATAGCGATATAGAAAATATCTGCTATTTTAAATCCAAGGCTTGTTTTTTTCAATTCATATCACCTCATTTCTGCTTTTTGATTGAAAGTGCGCGCAACGCAACTGCAATACGCGGAAACACATACGGAATAACAACGGTAAGCAGGTTGAATACGGGCACGGCATAGCCGATAACTGCAACCGCAAACAAAAGAAGAGTGCGCAGCATCTGCGAAAGCTTCATGCGGCTTTTAGCATCCTTTGCATCAAGCCCGAGAGCAGATTGCACCGTCAGCCCCATAAGAAAGAAGTTACCTATAGCGGCAGCACCTCCGAGGAGATTGCCGAGAATAACGGTATAATTCCATTTGCCTGCTATAAGAAATACCGACTGCATAAGAACGCTGAAAATAAGTGTTACCAATGCAACGTTTGCAGTTTCTTTCAGAACAGTTGAATCGATTTTTTTCATGTCAACCAGATCCTTAAAAGTAATTTAAAATATATTATAGCACATTTATTAAAAGTTTCAATCTCTACTTACAATTATTTTCGTCTTTTATGTTCCTAATTCCCAAAAACATAAATCTTAATACAATAAAGAATAAAAAACAGGCTGCATGAAAAAATCATACAACCTGATTTTCTTAATTTGTTTTAACAGATACAACGGTTTTTATTTGAGTCTGGAAATAAGCTGACATGCAACATAGATGTTCTGAATTTTTTTTGCCTGCGCCCCTGTCGGGGTCAAGGTGATAGGCTGAGTTTCTGACGGAGTAATATAAAGCTTGAAGGCTATTGCATCCTGACCGACACGCATATCTTTGACTTCTTTGTACTCATAGTTTCTGTTTTCAACATTGAGATATTTGAAAACAACATCTTCAAGATTGCGGCCTGTGAATACTTTGATAACATCATCCTCATCGTGCATATCGACTATAGCCTTTGCCTCTTCAAAGGTAAGGCTTGTGCATTTGAATTCTCCGTCGTTGAGAATGGTCATCACATTCTGGTTATCTACCAAAAGAAGAGGAAGCTGAGTTCTTGCCATTTTTATCACCCTTTTCTGTGTAATTTTAATGAAAAGAATCCACGTTTTGCTCTTTTCATTGTTTATTTTATAATATAATATAGCTGTCAGTTTGTCAATATGATATCGAAAAAATATTTTTATTTTTCTTTCGTCAAATTAATTTAGGTATTATTATGTATGCGTTGCTGATTTTGTTAATACTATGTTTTCAAATTAATAATTTTTTTTGCGTTTATTACTGTTGACTGCTTGTATATAATATTATATAATAATAGACTAACAAAGTATTTAATTTGTAAATACCTCTGATTAATAAGGAGTTTTATGATATGAAAGACGAAAGTTTAAGACTGATGCCTGCGGTGGCTCTCAGGGGACTTGTTGTTTTCCCTGATATGTTCATTCATTTTGATGTGGGCAGAGAAAAATCAATAAATGCGCTGAAAAAAGCGATGGATACAGACCAGGAAATTTTTCTTGTTACCCAGAAAGATATATCGGTTGATGACCCTGATGTGAGCGAGCTTTATGAAATCGGTGTTGTTGCGAGCGTTAAGCAGGTGCTCAAGCTTCCGGGTAAAAGCGGCAATGTGAGAGTTGCTGTTGAGGGACTTTACAGAGCAAGGCTTGTTGAAGGTATGGTTGCTTCAAACGGCAGCCATCTCAAGGCAATGATTTTTCCTGTTAAAGAGCCATCCGTCAGAGCAGATAAAGCTGATTACGCCAAGGCTCTTGTGCGCCATGCCAAGGATATTTTTGCCGATTATTCCGATTGTGCTCCCCAGATGCCTGCAGACCTCGTAACAGGCGTTATGCAGGAGAGCGACCCCGGCAAGCTTGCAGACTATGTGGCAGGCAACATTATGCTTGAATATGAGGACAGACAGAAAATTCTGAATGTCATCAATCCCATCAAGCGTCTTGAAGAGCTCTGCATTCTGCTTGCAAACGAGGGCAACCTGCTTTCGATTGAAGCTGAAATCGGCGATAAAGTTCAGGAAGCAATTGATAAAAACCAGCGTGAATACTATTTGCGTGAGCAGATGAAAATTATATCATCCGAGCTTGGCGGCGGAGCATCGCAGGAAGAAGAGCTCAGCGAATACAGAGAAAAGATTTTTCATATGAAAGCTGATGATGAAATCAAGGAAAAGCTTTTCAAGGAATGCGATAAGCTTGAAAAATATTCGCCCAGCTCACCTGAAGCTGCGGTAAGCAGGAATTATATCGAAGCCTGTATTGCTCTTCCGTGGAACAATTTCAGCAAAGAAAACACGGATATCAAAAAATCCGCAAAAGTTCTCAACGATGATCATTACGGTCTTGAAAAAGTAAAGCAGAGAATTCTTGAATACCTTGCAGTAAGAGCGCTTGCTCCCGATATCAAGGGTCAGATTATCTGCCTTGTAGGACCTCCCGGTGTCGGCAAAACATCGGTTGCACATTCCGTTGCAAGAGCAACAGGCAGAAGCTATGCGAGGATTTCTCTCGGCGGTGTCAAGGATGAGGCTGAAATCAGAGGTCACAGAAAAACATACATCGGTTCAATGCCGGGCAGAATAATCAATGCAATGCAGCAGGCAGGCACAAATAATCCGCTTATCCTGCTTGATGAGATTGACAAGCTTTCGTCCGACTATAAGGGTGACCCCACATCGGCATTGCTTGAGGTGCTTGACCCCGAGCAGAATAACTCTTTCAGAGACCACTATATTGAGCTGCCCTATGATCTGAGCAGAGTTATGTTTATCACAACTGCCAATGTAAGAGCAAATATTCCCGAGCCCCTTCAGGACAGAATGGAAATCATTGAGCTCGGCAGCTATACTTTTGAAGAAAAATTCAACATTGCAAAAAAGCACCTTATTCCCAAACAGATAAAACGCCACGGCATGACCTCAAAGCAGCTTAAAATCAGCGATAAGGCATTGAGCCTTATCATTGAAGGCTACACCAGAGAAGCAGGTGTGCGTGCGCTTGAGCAGCAGATTGCCGCGGTTTGCCGAAAAGCTGCAATGCAGATAATCAGCGACGGAGCGCAGAAGGTTTCCGTTAAACCCGAGGATGTTGAAAAGCTTCTCGGCTCACGCAAATTCAAGAACGATTCAATAGTTAAGGAAAACGAAATCGGCGTTGTCAACGGACTTGCATGGACAGCGGTCGGCGGCGATATGCTTGAGATTGAAGCGGCGGTGCTTGAAGGCAGCGGCAAGCTTGAGCTTACGGGCTCGCTCGGCGATGTTATGCAGGAAAGCGCAAAGGCAGCCGTCAGCTATATCCGCTCAAAGGCAGATGAGCTTCCCGTGAGCGCAACCTTCTATAAAGATAAGGATATCCATATTCATGTTCCCGAGGGCGCAACTCCCAAGGACGGACCGTCTGCAGGCGTTACAATTGCAACGGCTCTTGTTTCCGCTCTTTCGGGCAGAAAGGTGCGCAAGGATGTTGCCATGACGGGTGAAATTACCCTGCGGGGCAGAGTGCTTCCCATAGGCGGACTTAAGGAAAAATCAATGGCTGCCTACAGAGCGGGAATCAAAACGGTTGTTATTCCTTATGACAACATCGCAGACCTTGATGAGGTTGACCCCAAGGTCAAGGAGGCAATCACATTCCTGCCTGTTAAAACGGTCAGCGCTGTATGGGATGCCGCTCTTGAAAAAACGCAGGAGGAGCGCAGCGAAAAGAGCATAATGCCCGTGAATGACGGCAGCTCAAAACGCCCCTCAATAACTCAATAAATAAACAGGATTGATAAAATGAGATTTGATAAAATAGAATTCAGCGCCGCTTACGGCACTTCAAAGCAGCTTCCGCCCTCGGGTATGCCCGAAATCGTTTTTTCGGGTCGTTCAAATGTGGGTAAATCATCGCTCATCAATAAGGTTTTCAACCGCAAGAATCTTGCCAGAGTCAGCTCTGTGCCGGGCAAAACAATAACCGTTAACTTTTTTAAGGGTGACGGTGTGGTTTTTGCAGATTTGCCCGGTTACGGCTATGCAAAGCGTGAGCAGAGCGAGAAAAGACGTTGGGCGGAGCTTATGGAAGGCTATTTCCAATCGGGCAGAAACATTGCGCTTGTTATTCAGCTTATCGATATGCGTCACGCACCCTCTGCCGACGATATGGTTATGCTTAATTTCTTAAGGCAGGCGGAGATTCCTTTTGTGATTGCTCTCACAAAATGTGATAAGCTCAACAAAACCGAAACCGAAAAACGCCGTGAGGAGCTCAAAGCAGAGCTTGCGGATTATTCCGATATCAGAATGATTGAGTTTTCCTCGGTGAAAGGAACAGGTGTTGAAGAAGTAAAAGCGGAAATCGTTTCAGCGGTTACAGAGTGAAAGAAGGAAGTAAAAATGTTTGTTTCGGATTGCATTTCAATAAATGAAAAGGGTCATCTTACAATCGGCTCTGCCGATGCGGTTGACCTTGCAAAGGAATTCAGCACGCCCGCATATGTTTTTGATGAAAACGAAATCAGAGGCAATCTGCGTGCATTCAGGAGTTCAATAGAAGAAAATTACGGCGGCAACGGTCTTGTCTGCTATGCAAGCAAGGCTTTCAGCTGCAAAGAAATATACCGCATCTGCAAGCAGGAGGGCACAGGCGTTGATGTTGTTTCGGGAGGCGAGCTTTATACCGCTCTTTCTGTTGATTTTCCTGCAGAAAACATTGTTTTTCACGGCAACAACAAAACTCCCGATGAGCTTCTCATGGCAGTTGAAAACAATGTCGGCAGAATTGTTGTTGATAACCTCACAGAGCTTGAAACCCTAAATAAGATTGCAGAGAATGCAGGCAAAACCGTTGGCATTATGCTGCGTATAAAACCCGGCGTTGATGCTCATACGCATGATTTCATCAAGACGGGTCAGATAGATTCAAAGTTCGGCTTTGCGCTTGAAACGGGCGAGGCTCTTGAGGCTGCAAAGGCAGCAATTGCAATGCCCAACCTTAAGCTCAGGGGTCTGCATTGCCACATCGGCTCGCAGATTTTTGATATTGACCCGTTTGAGCTTGCGGCTCAGGTTATGCTCGGTCTTTATAAGCAAATCAAGAATGAAACGGGCACAGAGCTTGATGAGCTCAATCTCGGCGGCGGCTTCGGCATAAAATATGTTGACGGCGATACGCCCATTCCCTACGGTGAATATATGAAGAGCGTTGCGGCTGTTGTTAAATCCGAATGCTCAAGGCTTGGGCTCAAAACGCCCTTTATTCTCATTGAGCCGGGCCGTTCTGTTGTGGGTGCAGCGGGTATTACGCTTTATACTGTCGGAGCAGTCAAAGAAATCCCCGGAATCCGCACCTTTGTTTCAGTTGACGGCGGAATGGCTGATAATCCCAGATATGCTCTTTATAAGGCGGATTATCAGGTTGTCTGCGCAAACAAGGCAAACGAAGAAAAGAATATGGTTGTTACCGTTGCCGGCAAGTGCTGCGAAAGCGGTGACCTTATTCAGGAAAACACAAAAATCCAGACCGTTGAGGCAGGCGATATTCTTGCTGTTCTTTCAACGGGTGCATATAACTATTCAATGGCATCAAACTACAACCGCATTCCCAAGCTTCCCGTAATTATGGTTAATAACGGCGAAGCAAGAACCGTTGTCAAGAGGGAAACCTATGAAATGGTTGCCGCTTGCGATATTTGATTTAATGCTATTATCTTTCCCCAAAACTACAGTTAAGGAAGTGACTCAATGCCTCAGATAAGATTGTTGGCTGATAAGGTGCGCCTTGTTTCCGAGCCTACGGATAAGTTCAAAACGGGTTGCATTTCGGTGTCGATGGCTCTGCCCATGGATGACAGAATGGCGGCAAATTCGCTGCTTATATATCTTCTTAAACGTTCCTGTAAGGCATATCCGGATTTATCTCTGCTCAGCGGCAAGCTTGATGAGCTTTACGGTGCAATTCTCGGAGCGGGAGTTATCAAAAACGGCGAATCGCAGGTTTTGTCTTTAAGCATAACCAGCCTTGCCGATAAATTTGCTCTTGAAGGCGAAAGCATTCAGCTTGAGGCTGCAGAGCTTCTTGCCGATATCATTTTCAAGCCCAATGTTAAAAACGGTTCTTTCGGTGCGGAAGCTCTTGCAACCGAAAAACGCCTGCTTATTCAGCGCATTGAGGAAGAAATGAATGATAAGCGCTCCTATGCGTTCAATAAATGCATAAGCTATATGTGCAGGAACGAAGCTTACGGCAAAGATAAATACGGCACAATTGAAGAAATTGAAAAAGTCAGAATGGCTGATGTTTACGATGCGTGGAAGAATATGCTTTCAAGCGCGGTTTTCCAGATAACTGTTGTAGGTGCTGCAGATGCTGATAAGGTTGCGGCTGTGTTTGAAAAGCATTTTGCAAAAATCGAGCGCACACCTGCTCAGTTTGAAACCGTTTTCATCCAGAGAAGCAGACGCTTTAACAGATACGAAGAAAAATTCCCCGTCAATCAAGGCAAGCTTGTTATGGGCTTCAGAGCAGGCATGCAGCACAGAAGAGATAACATTTTTGCAATAACTGTTATGAATGATATTTTCGGAATGGGCACCTATTCAAAGCTCTTTACGAATATCCGCGAAAAAATGAGCCTTGCATATTATTGCTGGTCAAGGCTTGTTGCGAGTAAGGGAATTGTTCTTGTTGAAAGCGGAATTGATACCGATAAAGAAAGAAAGGTTTCGGCAGAGGTGCTCAGCCAGCTTTCAGATCTGAGAAACGGTAAAACAGATCCCGAGGTGCTTGAATCTTCAAAGCGTGCGCTTCGTGAAAAGCACACCTTCACAACCCCGGAGGGCTTCCTCAGCTGGTATTCGGGTCAGGTGCTCTGCGATGAAATCCTGACTCCCGACGATATGGTCAACGGCATTGAGCAGGTAACAATGGAGGATGTCTGCGCAGCGGCAAAGAAGCTCTCGGTTGATACCATCTTTATGCTTTCGGCTCAGGAGGAGGCAGAAGAAAATGAAGTTTAAGAAATATACAGATAAAAAGCTCGGCGAAACCGTTTATTGCGGCAAGCATGAGTCGGGTCTTGAAATAAGAGTGCTGCCAAAGGAAGGCTATTCCTCGGCATATGCGGTTTTCGGCGTTAAATACGGCTCGATTGATACCGCTGTTAAGAATTCATCGGGCGAATTTGAAACCATCCCCGAGGGCACGGCTCATTTCCTTGAGCATAAACTCTTTGAAAGCGAAGACCTGAATGCGTTTGAACGCTTTGCAAAAACGGGAGCAAGTGCAAATGCTTATACAAGCTTTGAAAAAACCGCTTATCTCTTTAAAGGTTCGGAAAAAATTGAGGAGTCGCTCGAAATTCTTCTTGATTTCGTTCAGAATCCCTATTTTACCCAGCAGACAGTTGAAAAAGAGCAGGGCATAATCGGTCAGGAAATCCGTATGTATCAGGATTTGCCTGATTGGCAGGTTATGTTCAATATGCTTAAGGCACTCTACAGCAATCACCCTGTAAGAATTGATATCGCAGGCACGCAGGATTCAATTGCAAAAATCGATGCAGACCTGCTTTACAGACTTTATGAGAACTTCTATAACCCCGGCAATATGGTGCTCAGCGTGGTCGGCAATATTGATTATAAAAAAATAGGCGAAATTGTTGAGAAAAATATAAAAAAGACAAACGGAGCGACATGCGAACGCAAGTTTGAAAAGGAAAACCCCGTTCCCGTTCAGAATTATATCGAAGAAAAGCTTTCCGTTGCGCAGAAGCAGTTTATGCTCGGCTTCAAAGAGGATATTTCCGAACCTCTGCTTTCTCTTGAGGATGAAATCGCATCGCAGATTATGCTTGAGGCGGTTTCGGGAAAAGCTTCTCCGCTTTTCAAAAAACTGCTTGATGAAGAGCTTATCGATATGGGATTTGGCTCGGAGCTTTTCAACGGCTTCGGTTTCTCGTGTGTTATGCTCGGCGGTACAAGCAAGGACCCCGAAAGAGCGGCTGCAATCATCAAAGAAGAGTTTGCAAGGCTTAGCAAAGAGGGGATTGACCCTGCCGCTTTTGAAAGAGCAAAGCGCAAGTTTTACGGCAGAACGGTTATGGGCTATAACGATATTGATGATACGGCAAATCTGCTGATGAACCTCTATTTCAATAATTGTGAGCCCTTTGCTGAAATAGAAGCCTGCAAGAGCGTAACGCTTGAAAAGGCTCAGGCGCGGCTCGAAAAGATAAAGGATGAATATTCGGCGCTGTCCGTTATAAGTCCGTTAACTTAAAGGAGGGGGAAAATGTCAAACTACACTTCCGTTCATTTCAAGGGGCTTGAAAAGGTTTTTGATGTGCCGAGTGTGCTTGCCGAATTCAATATTTTCGGTAACGTTGTTTCAATCAAATTCTACGGCGCAATAATTGCTTTCGGCTTTCTGCTTGCCGTGCTTTTCGGCGGCAGAATGGCTTATAAATGGAAAATGAGCCTTGATAAAATGATTGACGTGCTTATTTACGGCACAATTACAGCTATTATCGGCGCAAGGCTTTATTATGTATTCTCGAAATGGGATTATTATTCACAGAATCTGCTTGAAATCCCTCAGATCTGGGAGGGCGGTCTTGCAATCTACGGCGGCATCATCGGCGGTATTGCGGCAGCTTATGTTGTTTGCAAGGTACGCAAGCTGAATTTCTGGAATCTGCTTGATATTGCAGGTATGAGCCTGCTTATCGGGCAAGGCATCGGCAGATGGGGCAACTTCACAAATCAGGAAGCTTTCGGTGTTAATACCGATAAGCCCTGGGGTATGTGGAGTCAGAAGGTTCACGATTATATCGTTATGAACCAAAGCGAATTTGCGGCAAACGGTTTTTCCGTTGACCCCGATAAGTATGTTCACCCCACATTCCTCTATGAATCAATCTGGTGCCTTCTCGGTGTTCTTGTGCTTTATATAATTACCCGTAAGGCACGCAAATTCAGCGGACAGACCTTCCTTTGCTACGGCATCTGGTACGGCCTTGAAAGAATGATTGTTGAGGGGCTGAGAACAGACAGCCTTTATATTCCGGGCACGCTCATCAGAACTTCGCAGGCTCTTTCCGCAGCGATAGTTGTTGTGTGTACTGTTCTTCTGGTTGTGCTCCTTGTGAAGTACACAAAGAACCCCAAGCCGATTGAGGGCATTGATTATTTTGATAAGGATAACGATAAGAAAGAAGCTGCAGAGCCTGAAAAAGCCGCAGCAGAAGAGGTGTAAAATGGCAAAGCTTATTGACGGAAAGGCTATAAGAGAATATAACCTTGATAAAATTGCTGCAGAGGTTGCAGAGCTTAAAGCAAAGGGCGTTGAGCCTGCGCTCGCAGTTATTATCGTGGGCAATGACCCTGCTTCAAGGGTGTATGTCAACAACAAAAAAACAGCCTGCGAAAGGGTAGGCATGCGCTCACTTGAGTTTGCAATGCCTGAAGAAACAACAACCGAAGAGCTGCTTGCTCTTATTGATAAACTCAACGCAGATGCAACGGTCAGCGGTATTCTCTGCCAGCTTCCCGTGCCGAAACATATTGATAAAAACGCAGTTCTCAAGAGAATTCTTCCTCAGAAGGATGTTGACTGTTTCCACCCCGAAAATGTCGGTCTGCTTTCAACAGGTATGGGCAAGCTTATGCCCTGCACTCCCATGGGAATGATGAAAATGCTTGAATATGAGGGTGTTAACCCTGCAGGCAAGCATTGCGTAATCATCGGCAGAAGCGATATCGTAGGCAAGCCTATGGCAATGCTCATGCTCTCAAAAAGCGCAACTGTCACAATCTGCCATTCAAAAACAGTTGACCTGCCTTCAATCACAAGGCAGGCTGATATCCTTGTTGCTGCAGTAGGTATCCCGAATTTTGTTAAAGCGGATATGGTTGGCGAGGGTGCGATTGTGCTTGATGTAGGCATTAACAGAAACGAAAACGGCAAGCTTTGCGGCGATGTTGATTTTGAAGCTGTCAAGGAAAAGGCTTCAATGATAACTCCAGTGCCCGGCGGCGTGGGACCGATGACAATTGCAATGCTTATGCAGAACACTCTCACAGCCTGCAAGGAGCAGCATAATATTATATAATGTATAGAAGAAAGGGTGCTTGAAATGAAAAAGAAGCTTTACAGAAGCCGCAACGATAAAAAGATTTTCGGCGTAATAGGCGGTCTGGCGCAGTATTTTGATGTTGATTCAACAATGCTCAGGGTTGTTTATGTTCTTCTGTCGTTATTTGTTCTGGGCAGCCCGATAATAATTTATCTTATTTGTGCGATTATTATGCCTGAAGAACCCGACGATTTCGGTCCGAATAACTATCAGCAGGGCAACTACAGGGATATTAATTAAAAAATTTTTTTAAAAGAGCAAAAAACATTTGACATCTGTTGACCCTTGTGATATAATCCTATATGCCGCATATTCGGGGCGGGTGAGTTATGCCCAAAAACAGGTTTTCTGTGCCTCAGGTAACCCAGTTATAAGTGTTACAAGAATAGCGAGTCTATAAGAAAAGGATTGATATTCCGAATGTACGCAATTATCGAAACAGGCGGCAAGCAGTACAAGGTAGTAGCAGGCGACGTTATCTACATCGAAAAGCTTGGCGCACAAGAAGCAAGCGAATACACCTTTGATAAGGTTATCGCAGTTGGAACCGATGACGGCATCAAGGTTGGCGCTCCCTATGTTGAAGGCGCAAGCGTTGCTGCTAAGGTAGTTAAGAACGGCAAGGGCAAAAAGATCACTGTTATGACCTATAAGCCCAAGAAGAACTCCAAGCGCAAGATGGGTCACAGACAGCCTTACACAAAGGTTGAAATCTCTGCCATCAACGCATAATTTGCAACCCTATGATAAGGGTCAAATTTTCAATCGGTAACAACCGACTCCACGGCTTTGAAATCAGCGGTCATTCAATGTTCGCTCCCGAAGGTCAGGATATCGTTTGTGCCTCGGTTTCCTCGGCAGCTTTAATGGCAGCCAACACGGTTACCGAAGTTATCGGCACTCCCGCAAGGGCAGAGGCTGAAAGCGGTTCAATGATTTTTCATTTAAGCGAAACAAATGAAAAAACCGAAGCGGTTTTAAGAGGCCTTGAGCTTCATTTAACCGAGCTTTCAAAGCAATATCCACTCAACATTAAAGTAATTTACGGAGGTGTAAAGAATGCTTAAGATAAATGTACAGCTTTTCGCTCATAAAAAAGGTATGGGTTCAACCCGTAACGGCCGTGATTCCGAATCCAAGAGACTCGGTGCAAAGAGAGCTGACGGTCAGTTTGTTCTTGCAGGTAACATCCTTGTAAGACAGAGAGGTACTCACATCCATCCCGGCAACAACGTTGGCAAGGGCTCAGATGATACTCTCTTCGCTCTCATCGACGGTACAGTTAAATTCGAGCGTATGGGTAAAGACCGCAAGAAGGTCAGCGTTTACGCTGTTGAGCAGTAATTTAACAAAAATCATCCGCTTTGCAATTTGCAAGGCGGATTTTTTTATATTCATTTCAAAAAAACAAAAGCGGTTTATTCAGTTTTCACTGTTATAAACCGCTTCAGTTTTATTAATTTTAATAAATCAGCCTTTGATATCGTCATCGGCATGCACAACAGCAGCTTCCGTATCTCTGAAGAGAAGCGAAATGCACCAGATGCCTGCAAGGGCAATAAGAGTGTAAACAATTCTGCTGAGAATTGCACCCTGGCCGCCGAAAATCCAGGCAACGAGGTCAAACTGGAATAAGCCGATGCTGCCCCAGTTGAGTGCGCCGATGATAATAAGTGAAAGTGAAATTTTATCAAGCATAGTTTCAACTCCTTACTTTGCTTTTCACAGATAGTATGGGCTGAATTAATTATATTATGCCTGATAACTTTGGAAAATTTTAAAATTTAAATTTAATGTCGCTGTCTTTTAAAAGTGGAGCGCTTTTATCTTTTTCGGAGAGAATCGGCTCTTCAATTCCCCAATCTATACCAAGGTCGGGGTCGCACCAGCAAACGCTGCGGTCATTCTCGGGCGAATAGAAATCGTCAACCTTGTAGGAAATTTCTACGTTTTCAGAAACTGTCAGAAAGCCGTGAAGGCACCCCTTCGGAATAAAAAGCATTTTTTTGTTTTCTTCCGAAAGCTCAACGGCAACCCACTTCTTATATGTGGGCGAGCCTTCTCTGATGTCAACCGCAACGTCGATAATTTTTCCCTTTGTGCAAGAAACAAGCTTCGCCTGTGATTTGGGGTCGGTCTGGCAATGCAGACCTCTCAAGGTTCCGTTTTTTGCAGAGAAAGAACGGTTATCCTGAACGAAATCCGCATGGATTCCCATTTCTTCAAATATTTTTTTTGAATATGTTTCGCAAAACCAGCCTCTGTTATCGCCGAAAATTTTCGGCTCAACAATATAAACGCCGTTAATCGCTGTTTCTTCAAGTTTCATTGTTGCCTTCCTCCGTGCCCCAGCAGGGCCTTTCGCCCGGTCTGTCGGCAGAATAAAGGATTTTGCCCTCCGCTACTGCACGAAGGTGCTGACCGTAGGACGATTTGCCGTATTTTTCTGCTGAACGCAGCAGAGCCTCGCGGCTTATCCATCGCATATTATATGCAATTTCTTCGGGAGCGGAAATCTTGATGCCCTGGAGCTTTTCAACTGTATGGATGAAGTTTGCGGCATTCATCAGATTTTCAACCGTTCCCGTATCAAGCCAGGCAAAGCCTCTGCCCATAAGCCTGATATCAAGGTCGCCGTTCCGGAGATACATCTGGTTGATATCGGTTATTTCAAGCTCGCCTCTCTTTGAGGGCTTGAGCGATTTTGCATATTCAACAACACGGTTATCGTAGAAATAAAGTCCCGTAACCGCATAGTTTGATTTGGGAACTTCGGGCTTTTCTTCAATGGAAACGGGCACACCCTTTTCGTTAAATTCAACAACGCCGAAGCTCTGGGGGTTATCGACATAATAGCCGAAAATGGTTGCTCTGCCTTTGTTCTTTGCAGCCTGGCGAAGCATATGGCCAAGACCGTTGCCGTAGAAAATGTTATCGCCGAGTACCATTGCTACATCGTCATCGCCGATGAAATCTTCGCCGATGATAAATGCCTGAGCCAGACCGTCAGGGCTTTCCTGCACGGCATAAGAAAGGCTCAGCCCAAACTGTCTGCCGTTGCCGAGAAGCTCCTTGAATCTGGGAGTATCAGTAGGGGTGGAAATTATAAGAATCTCACGGATGCCCGCAAGCATAAGGGTTGAAAGGGGATAATAAATCATGGGCTTATCGTAAACAGGCAGAAGCTGCTTACTGGTTACCATGGTGAGCGGATAAAGCCTTGTGCCCGAGCCGCCTGCCAGAATAATACCTTTCATCAAACACACTCCATTTCGTATAAAGCTGTTTATGATACAGTCGATAAAAGTAATAATCCTATAAACTTTTCAATATCATACCATTATTTGTTGAAAATGTCAACAAATAAAGAGTTACAAAGAGTTTCATTTATGTAATATGTTGATACCGAAAAAATGCAAAAAATTTTCTTTCAAACTGTTTACATTTAAAATATAATGTAATATAATTAAGTGAACATTTGTTTATACAAAAAGGGAGGTATGGGTATGGAAAAATTCAAGCTGCATTCTGCATATCAGCCAACGGGTGACCAGCCGCAGGCGATAGCCGAGCTTGTTGACGGAATCAACAAGGGCTATTCGGAGCAGACTCTTCTCGGCGTAACGGGCTCGGGCAAAACCTTCACAATGGCAAATGTTATTGCACAGGTTAACAGACCAACGCTTGTTCTTGCTCATAACAAAACCCTTGCCGCCCAGCTCTGTTCCGAATTCAGAGAATTTTTTCCGGAAAATGCGGTTGAATATTTTGTCAGTTACTATGACTATTATCAGCCTGAGGCTTATATTCCTACAACCGATACCTATATCGAAAAAGATTCTGCGGTAAATGATGAAATCGATAAGCTGCGCCACTCGGCAACATCCGCTCTTTCTGAACGCAGGGATGTTATAATCGTTGCCAGCGTTTCGTGCATCTATACGCTCGGTGACCCAATTGATTATCGCAGCATGGTCATATCTCTGCGCACGGGTATGGAAAAGAGCAGGGATGAGCTTATAGAAAAGCTTGTTTCAATTCAGTATGAACGCAACGATATTGATTTCAGCCGAAACAAATTCAGAGTCAGGGGAGATGTTGTTGAAATTTTCCCTGTATATTCAAATGAAAACGCTTACAGAATCGAGTTTTTCGGCGATGAGATTGACAGAATAAGCGAGATAAATGCACTTACGGGTCAGGTTAAAAGCGTTGTTTCTCATGTGGCAATCTATCCTGCATCGCACTATGTTATTTCTTCGGGTAAAATGGAAAAGTCAATCAGCCTTATTTACGGTGAGATGCTTGAGAGGGTGGCACAGTTTGAAAAAGAGGGCAAGCTGCTTGAGGCTCAGCGTATAAGACAGCGCACCGAATATGATATTGAAATGCTGCGTGAAACAGGCTTCTGCAAGGGTATTGAAAACTATTCGAGAGTTATGTCCGGCAGAGAGCCGGGGTCTGCACCGTTTACGCTGCTAAACTATTTCCCCGATGATTTCCTGCTTTTTGTGGATGAGTCGCATGTAACTCTTCCGCAGGTCAGAGCCATGTACGGCGGCGACAGAGCACGCAAGGACAGCCTTATTGAATTCGGCTTCCGTCTGCCCTCAGCTTATGATAACCGACCTCTCACCTTTGACGAATTCTACGAGAGAACGGGTCAGAAGGTCTTTGTGAGTGCAACTCCGGGTGATTTTGAAAAAGGCAAGAGCCTGCAGATTGCGGAGCAGGTTATCAGACCTACAGGTCTGCTTGA
>JAZNPG010000087.1:0-13094 GCA_045589555.1 Acutalibacteraceae bacterium | reverse complement strand
AGGCAAAGGCTACGGGAAAAGTGCGTTTGTTAAGATTCAGGAAGATGCCCGTGAAAAAGGGTTTTCAAAAATGGTGCTGAATGTTTTCAAGCACACCCCCGTATCGTATGCGATGTATGAGAAAAACGGATTTAAAGTAATCGAAGACCACGGCGGAAGCGCAATAATGGAAAAGGTTTTTAATAATGAAAACAGTTGACTTTAAGCCAATGAGTACCGAAGCTGCAAAACAAATCTGCGCTTGGAAATATATGCCGCCGTATAATGTTTATGACTACATGACCTATGAAGAATCCGTCATAAAACAAGCAGCTATAACCCAAATCTCAAAAGCAGATAATTATCTTTGCTTCTGGGATAACGAAACTCTTGTTGCATATACAAGCATCATTTTAAAAGATGATAAAGTGTATATAGGTATCGGAATAGCTCCGCAGTTCTGCGGCATAGGTTTAGGAAATATTTATTTGAACAAAACAGTTCTTGAAGCGCAGAAAAGATATCCGTTTATGGAGATTTGGGTACAGGTGCGTTCGTGGAACGAACGCGCAATAAAATGCTATCACAAAAGCGGATTTGTCGGGAAACACAGAGAAATAATCCCCGATAGGTTTGATGAAAATACAGAGTATATTTTTATGCGTTATGAGAAAAGTGTAACTTGATTTTTAGAGGAGATGAAGAAATGAAAATAGCAGTTCTGGGATATGCGGGCAGCGGTAAAACTTATCTGTCCGATTACATATCCGAAAAGAAAAATATCCCCGTTCTTCATCTTGATGAGATTAAATGGGATAAGGAATGGAAACCGATTGATGATTCGCTGGTGTTGCCGCAGGTTTCGGAGTTTATGGCGAAGGATGATTGGATAATTGACGGCTACTATGATTATTTGTATTATAACGAACGCCTTGAAAGTGCAGACCGGATAATTTTGTTACTTCTGCCTCGTCTGACCTGCTTTTACCGTGCACTTAAAAGAACAAAAGCACGCAGAAAAGACGGTTATAAAAATGATTTGAATTGGTGGTTTGTTAAGTTCACATTATTCGGATGCAGAAACAAAGAAAGACGGCAGACCTATGCTGAAATTATAAAGAAATATAAAGATAAAACCGTTGTGCTCAAAACACAACGGCAGGTTGATGAGTTTATGAAAATCTTTTCGGATAAGCAAACTGCAATCGAGCCTCTCGACCCAAAAGACTATAACAAATGCTCAAATATCTGGAATATGAAATCTCAACCGCTTGCCGTCAAATGGCTTGAAGAGATAAAATCGGGTAACCGCCTTGTATTTGTTTATAAAATCAACGGAGAATTCATCGGCGAAGGCGCTTTGGTTTTGGACGAAGGCGACCCCGATTATACTATTCCCCACAAACGTATTTACGTTTCAAGAATGATAGTCAAAAAGGAATATCGGAACCGTGGTATCGGCAGTGAAATTCTTGGATTTCTTATCGCAAAGGCAAAAGATATGGGTTATTCCGAAATGACAATCGGCGTTGATAAAGACAATGTCAATGCCCTGCACTTATATAAAAAATACGGATTCACTGAAGTTTTGTTTGACGGCGCAGATGAAAACGGCGAGTATTTCAAACTGATGAAGAGGATATAGACGATGACTTTATATAATATAAAATTTGAATATCTCAGCAAGCCTGATTTTTCATCCGTATCAAATGATATATTCAATATTCTCGCCGATAATATGATAGTTATTGCGCCTACAGGTAACACCAGAGAGGATGATTATAAGTGTTGGTATCAAAGTGTATCCGACGGTCTGAGGCATGACAAAAGACAAATAATTCTTATAAAGGATAGCGACAATATTATCGGATTTTTTCAGTACTACACAAATGAAAAGACATTTATGATGGAAGAAATACAGCTTAAGTCTGAATATCAGGGCAAGGGTGTTTTTCGGGAGTTATACGGATTTGTTATTTCTCATATAACGGAAGATATCAAATACGTTGAAGCTTATGCAAATATCTGCAACAGTAAATCAATCGGAATTCTTAAAAAAATCGGATTGACTGATATCGGACTTAAACAAAACGGCAAAAGCTATCATTTCAAAGGAAAATATTCTGATTTATTGAAATGGTTTATTTCGGAGAGTGAATTATGAACAAACACCTGAAAAAACTCAACCGAATAGAGTTTGTTGTTACTGCGGCTTGCACGGGCAAGTGCAAACATTGCTCACAAGGTGAGAACAGAAGCAATGACAGAATTGACAAGGCTTTGGCATCTGATGCCGTGCGCAAAATTGCAAAAGAATACAAAATCAAATCCGTTATGACGTTTGGCGGTGAACCTTTGCTCTGCCACGAAACCGTCTGTGAAATCCACAAAGCTGCAAGAGAAATGAATATCCCTCAAAGGCAGCTCATAACAAACGGATATTTCAGCAAGGATTCTGATAAAATAAAGCTTGTCGCTCAAAAGATAATTGAAAGCGGCGTCAATGAAATTCTGCTTTCCGTAGATGCTTTTCATCAGGAAACAATACCTCTTGAATATGTAAAGACGTTCGCAAATGCAGCTAATGTTCCTTGTGTTAAACTGCAGGTTCATCCTGCGTGGCTCGTAAGCCCGGATAATGATAATCCTTATAACAGCGAAACAAGAAAGCTCCTCAAACAAATGAACCTTGAAATTAGCGAAGGCAATGTTATATTTCCGAGCGGAAATGCGCTCAGATATCTCGGAGAATATTTTGATTTGAGCAAAGAAATAAAGAATCCTTATCAGGAAGATCCGACGGATATCCGTGCAATCTGTTTCAGTGCCAACGGTGATATTCTTGGCAGTAATATTTATAAGCGGGATATAATTGACATTCTCAATACATATGCACCGTAAGGTTAACGTTCTGATTATATTTTATTTTTCGAATTATAACATTTGGATATGTAAATTATTGTCTTTAAAACAATTCTGTTTTATATTGACCTTTTTTCTGAACTTCCGTTGATTTGTTGACAGCAAAATCTGCCCGTGATATGATAATTTTATTAAGATAAATCAGAATTTGGCGGTGTATACAGTGAAAATCAGCTTCAACTAATCCAACGGAAACTATGAAATTATCCACAACGGATTTTCGTGGGTTAGCGACGGAAGAAAGGCATATATAACCGTTCGCCAAAAGAACAATAAGGGAAAATATATCAGAGAGGATGTATTGTTATGAAAAAGCTTTTATCGGTAATTCTTGCTGTTGTTATCACTCTGAGCATAACACCGCTTGTGTTTGCCGCAGGAACAACGTATTATATCGACAGCATATCTGGCAATGACGATAACACGGGTTTATCCGAATCCTCTGCATGGAAAACAGTCGGTAACATTGATTCATTAACGCTTGAAGCAGGTGACAAAATTCTATTCAAAGTAGGCGGTAACTATGACTGCGCTGTTACGCTCACCTGCTCGGGTACTCAGGATAATCCCATTGTTATTTCATCCTACGGTGAAGGCAAAAAGCCGCATCTTAACACCGATGCAAGAGATGCGGTTATGAAGCTTTTTGACTGCTCCTATGTAACTGTTTCGGGCTTTGATATTACGGCGCACAACGGCGGCGGTATCTGGGTTGACGGGGTTACAAAAGAATCAAAGGGCGTCAGAATTGAAAACTGCGAATTCCACGATATGCAGAATTATAAGGTAACTTGCCGTGATAACTATACCGAAGGTCCGATTTCGGGCAGAGCCGCAATTGTTATCAAGCGTTATGGCGGCTCACCATATCCCGTCAACGATTTTCAGGCAGTGAACTGCAAAATATACGATGTCGGCAACGGTATATTTTTCACAGGTTCACAGGATCTGAATAAAAACGCACTTATAAAGAACTGCGAATTTTACAATATGGACGGTGAAGCAGTTGTTCTTGAAGGCTGCGACGGCGCTTTGGTAACGCATTGCCGTGCGATAGACTGCTGTCAGGGAGTCGGTCTTGATGAAAACGGAAAGATTCTGTATTTTACCGCCGCAATGTGGACTCATTATTCTTCAAACTGCACTTTCAGCTACTGTGAAATAGCGGGTCAGAAAAATTACGGCGACGGAATGACGGTGGATTTTGACCACGGCTCATACAACTGCACCTACGAATATATTTATTCTCACGATAATATGCGTTTTATGTGCAACAACCCTGCTAAAGGCGGCAACAGAGGCAACACGGTAAGATACTGTCTTTCTGTTAATGACAATCAGGGCAGAAACAAAATCGGTGTATCCGACGGCGAATGGAACTTCAGTTTCTATAATAATACAATAATCAATTCGTCGGAATTTCAGATGACCCAGATTTACGATTCACTGTTTGCAAACAATATTATAGTTTTCAAAGACGGTCATAAGTTTTATCATATGAACAACGAAATGGAAACCTGGAATAATGTGTTTGCCAACAACTGCTATTACAATACCTTCAATCCTGCTTTTGATAGGGATGCTTTAAATACTCTTCCCGGCTTTGTGGGCGGCGATGACCCGATAAAAGCCTATCAGCTTGCGGAAGGCTCACCGTTAATCGGCGCAGGCTTTGACATTAAAGACGGCTGCATGACAGATTTCTATGGCAATGAAATAACAAGCAACAATATCGGCTGTTATTCCGGCAACGGAGAGGATGCTGAACTTGATAAAGAAAACTTTTTCGAAAAAGCCGTAAGATTTATCCGTCAGATATTTAATATAGCAATCGAAGAAATCCGCAAATTAATAATTGATATTTTTGAGTGACAGCAAGCGGAACTTTTCAGATATGCTTTTAACTAAAACGAATCAAAAGCCGCCTCTTTATAAATGAAAAGAAGAAACAGACAAATAAGAATTTATCGAACACCAATCAATATTTTCAAATAAAGTATTGACTCTCACGTTCCGTTATGGTGTATGCTCTGTTTTGTGAGGTGATAATATTGAAAATGCAGATTAAAGAGTTTGCCGGATTTACGGGTGTAAGTGTGCGCACACTTCATTATTACGACGAAATAGGACTATTAAAACCTGCCTTTACAGACAAGCAAAACGGCTATCGTTTTTACGACGAAAAATCCCTTCTTCGTATGCAAGAGATTCTCTTTTACCGTGAACTTGACTTTTCTTTAAGGAGCATCGGAGAGATATTATCATCCCCGAATTATGACAAAAACAAGGCACTGAAAGAGCAAAAGCTTCTTCTTACGCTCAAAAAACAAAGGTTGGAACAACTGATTTCCGCCATTGACGGTGCCGTGAAAGGGGAAAATGTTATGAAAGCATTTGACAACAGTGAATTTGAAAAGCATAAGGCTGAAGCCAAAGAAAAATGGGGACAAACTCCCGCATACAAGGAACACGCGGAAAAAACGAAGCATTATACAAAAGAGAAGTGGAATAGTCTTGCTGAAGGAATGAATTATATTCTTGCAGAGTTTACAGTATGTATGAAAAAGGGTGAAGAGCCTGATTCCGCTGAAGCACAGAACCTTGTTGAAACATTACAGAACCATATCACCGAAAATTACTATCTTTGTACAAACGAGATTTTAGCCGGTCTCGGTAAGATGTATGTTGCAGATGAACGCTTCAAGAATAACATTGATAAGAACGCTGACGGTACAGCAGAGTTTATCTGTGAAGCAATAGAAGTCTATTGCAGAGAATAAACAAAATCCGATTTGCCGAATAAACTTATTTATAATAGGCTGAATGAAAACTGAATAATATGCAATAATGCATATGAAACCAACTGTAAACAGTTAAAAAACCGGTTGCGATATAGCTTTGAATAAGTAATCGCAACCGGTTTAAATGTGTATTTGTATGGCAGGTTTCTCTCTGAATAATGAAATTTAATTATAGGATATTAATGTTATGCGATGTATCATCACTGTTTTGTCCGTCTGAATGGTTGAATCATCAATTGCTTCGTTTCATTAGGGGAGGGGAAGCTGTTTTTTTAATTTTAACTTTACACTGCCGTTTTATTTTGCAGGTTTTTCAGCGATTTTTTAAACTGAACAGCGAAAAGTATTGCGGTGAAGGTTACTGCAATAACATCTGCAGCGGGTTCTGCAAGATAAACTCCCATTGTTTTATCTGCGACGAATTTCGGGATGATATAGATAAACGGGAGAAGCAGAACGAATTTACGCACAACAGCAACAATAATTGAGCAAGGTGCATTGCCGATTGAAACAAAAGTCATCTGGCAGGCTATCTGTATTCCGAAAAGGAACATCGCACCGCAGTAGATACGGAGTGCCTTTGCCGTGAATTCGATAAGTGCGGCATCGGGTGTGAATATTCCTGCAAAGAGTTGCGGGAAAATCATAATCAATACCCACAAAACAGCTGAATATGTCAGACAGCAGGTGAGCAGCAACTTGAATGTTTTTTTAACTCTGTCAACATTTCCTGCACCGTAATTATAACTTGAAATCGGCTGCGCACCTTGAGCGATTCCCTGCATAGGCAGCATTGCGAATTGCATAACGCTCGTTAGAATTGTCATTGCACCAACGGCAATATCACCGCCGTGTTTAAGAAGTGATGAATTGAAGCAAACAGAAATAACACTCTCACTGCTTTGCATAATGAAGGTCGCAAGACCGAGCGCAACGCAGGGGAAAACAAGCTTTGCATCAATCTTCATATTTGATAATTTGAGCTTGAGATATGTTTTCTTGCCGCAGAGGAAAGAAATTACCCATATGCAGGAAACAGCCTGAGAAATAATTGTTGCAAGTGCCGCACCTTTAACACCCATATCAACCCCAAAAATGAATATCGGGTCAAGGATTATGTTGCTGACGGCACCTATAAGCACGGTTATCATACCGATTTTTGTAAAGCCCTGCGCGTTGATGAATGCACCCATACCGAGCGTAAGTTGAACGAAAACCGTGCCGACGGCGTAGATGTTCATATAGTCCGTTGCGTAGCCGATTGTGTTTTCGCTTGCGCCGAAGGCAAGGAGCAAATCTTCGTTCCATATAAACAAAACCGCAGTTAAAACGGCTGAAATAATAATCTGAAGCGTGAAGCATCCGCCGAGAATTTTATCTGCGGATTTTTTATCGCCCTTACCCATATTTATTGATGCTCTCGGAGCACCGCCCGAACTGATGAGAGCCGCAAAAGCCGAGATAATCATAATTATCGGCATACAAACGCCGATACCTGTCAGCGCAAGGCTTCCTTCTTCAGGAATGTGACCTATATAAATGCGGTCAACAATGTTATAGAGCATATTTACGAGCTGTGCAATAACCGTAGGCACAGCCAGCTTGAAAAGCAGCTTACCGACGGGCTCCGTGCCGAGAAATTCTTTGTTGTTATCCATATTTATCTCCTATAACAAAATCCTTCGGTATTATACACCCTATGTGTTTTAATTTCAAGACCGTCATAAATCTCAACAATTGTTGAACTTCATTTGAACTAAGTGTTGATAAGGTTGAAATTCAGGATAAACAGATTGTTTTCAGCGAAAAAACGGAAACTCCGTGATGCTCAATGTGGGCAAAAAATGCGATTATTATAACAATAAAAACTCAATGAACAGAAATCTCTGCTCAACAAGGTATTGAAATGCTATTTGTTTTTTGTCGGAATCAGTTTCCTTATTTTATTTACCGCTACACATAATACGATTGTAATAATCATATCGGGCAGCGTGTTACCAACAACGGTATCTACCTGCATAAGCAGTCTGTAGATAACAAAACCAACAAGCCAAATGATTAAGCTTTGAATACTGAATGAACTTGTTTCTTTGTTTTGTTTCAAGATGAAGAAATCCGCAATTTGTATAGCTATCATCGGTGCAAATACCGAGCCGATGAAGTACAGAAAATCGGTAATATCTGAAAGCGGCAGGAAAATTGCACCTGCTGTACCGATTACAGTTACTGCTACAGCAAACCATTTACCGCTGATTTTTGATGACAGCGATTCGCTTGAAACTCCGGCAGAATAGGCATCGAGGAAGGTTGTGGTAACAGTGGAAAATACGATAATCAGAAGTCCTGCAACGCCAAGACCAGCCTTCACCATAATCTGAGCTATGTCAGACTCTCCCGTAAAAATAGCAGCGCCCATACCGATTAAATACATCCAAAAGCTTACAATACCGTATGTGATTGCACTGGCAGCAGTAGCCTTGAACGGCGTTTTTGCTTCTCTCGTATAGTCGCTGATAAGAGGTAACCAAGACAGCGGCATTGCAACTGATAACTCTACGGCAGCACCGAATGTCATTTCTTCACCGCCGATATTCTGCATTGTGCCTTTGCCGAAAATAACGAAACTGAGAACGATTGTAAGAATAAACAGCGCTGCCATAGCAACCGTGTTTACTTTACCAAGATTCTTAATGCCAATCATAATCCACAACACAATCAATGCACCGATTATAATGCACCAAATCCGGTTGCCGATATCAAAAATACCGTTTACCGCAAGTGCTCCGTCATATATCATAATGGAAGTCCAGCCGACAAGCTGGATAATGTTCAGCACCGAGAAAAGCAAAGCACCTTTACTGCCGAAGCTCATTTTTGCGGTTTCCATTGCGCTCTTGCGAACCTTACCGCCAATAAGTCCCGCAAAGAACAGCATAGTGCATCCAATGATATGACCAATCAGAACAGCAAGTAAGCCTTTGGTAAAGCCGAGAGGTGCAAAGTAGGTTCCGGTCATAATCTCTGCAATGGAAACGGCGGCTCCGAACCATATCATTCCGTTCTCAAAGACGGATGTGCGTTTTTCTTCCATTTCACTCCGCCTCCTTTGCATATTCCCCTTGCAGGTCAAAATTGTGCATCATCGGACCCGAGCCTTCTCCCAAATCAAGCTGTGCAGAAAGCGCATCGGAAATATAGTTCTTTGCTCTTTGTACGGACAGAGTAAGATTAAAGCCTTTTGCAAGGTTGGATGCAATGGCAGAGGAAAGTGTGCATCCCGTGCCGTGGGTATTGGGATTGTTGATACGCTTGCCTTCAAACCAAATCATTTCACCGTTTGCATACAAAAGGTCATTAGCGTCATTGATGCTGTGACCGCCTTTAAGAAGAACAGCACAGCCGTATGTATCACCGATGAATTTTGCAGCAGAAAGCATATCTTCTTTGCTTTCTACAGCCCTTCCCGAAAGCACCTGCGCTTCGGGAATATTCGGCGTAACGAGAGATGCAATGGGCAGAAGCTTCTCTGCTAAGGTCTGTACTGCACCGGTTTTCATCAAGGCGGAGCCGCTGGTTGCCACCATAACGGGGTCTACTACCACATTTTTTGCCTTATAGCATCTGAGCCTGTCTGCAATCACGCAGATTAGTTCCGAAGATGCTACCATTCCGATTTTTACGGCATCGGGATAAATGTCCTCGAATACCGCATCTAATTGTTGCTTCAGAAAATCCGGTGTTGACTCCTGAATCGCTCTTACGCCGGTCGTGTTCTGTGCCGTCAGCGCCGTTATGGCACTCATAGCATAAACACCGTTCATCGTCATTGTTTTCAAATCTGCCTGAATACCGGCGCCTCCGCTGCAGTCACTTCCTGCAACGGTCAATGCTGTTTTCATTTTCATAAAAAGGCTCCTTTCTTTTTTCAGCATCGTTTTATATAGCGGCATAAGGTGGTGCCCCCAATCTGCCGCTTGAAGCCTGCGGTCATAAACCGTAAGCAAACTTCCAAAAATGTTCTGCTTGTGTAAAGCTCTCAATAAAGCAATCCGAAACGGAATGCAGTTCCGCTTGCTTTGTTTCGTGAGAATCAAATACCGCAACGGTTATAAAGCCATCAGTCTTTGCTGTTTTTGCGGCGTGATAAGCATCCTCAAAAACAACCGTGTCTGCTTTCGTTGTTCCAAGATACTTCATCGCCTTTTGAAAAATAAAGGGCTCATCCTTGCCGTGTCCCACATCGGTACAAGTAAAGATTTCGGAAAAGAAAAAATCCATATCACACCGCTTCAATGCCGCTTCCGCTTGATAACGGTCTGTTGCGGTGGCGATACACATTCTGACTCCTTGTTTTTTCATTTGCTCAAGGAATGCCGTTACACCTTCCTTGGGTTGAACCGTGTGAAAATAAAAGCCCTCTACTGTGCGGTTGATGCCGTTCATTATTTCTTCAACCGTTAATGGAATTGCATACTTTTCACGGATATGTGTTGCGGATTGCAAAAGACTCATAGGCTTTAATATACTTTGCAAGTCTTTTTCGGGTTCTGTACCGATGGATCGAAGATAGGTTTCTCCTGCGGTATCCCAAATGAACATAGAGTCAAAAAGTGTTCCGTCAAAATCAAAAATTGCTCCTTTCAGCATAAACCAAGCTCCCGTGCTCTCGCTTTCAGTTCTCTTGCTGCCTTTTCGGGGTCATCAGCTTTCATAATTGACGAAACAACACAGATTCCCGAAATTCCGATGCCTTTGAGAATATCGATGTTATCTTTATTCAGACCGCCGATTGCGTTGACGGGGATAGGTACAGCTTTTGTTATTGCATCAAGAGTTTCGGTTGAAGTAAGAACTGTTACAACCTTGGTGGTTGTGGGATAAATTGCACCCACACCGAGATAATCAGCACCTTGTTCATAGGCTTCTTTTGCCCAAGGTACGGTTTTGGCAGTAGCACCCACAATTTTATCTTTGCCCATCAGCTTTCTTGCAACAGCAACGGGCATATCACTTGCTCCAACATGAACACCTTCTGCGTCAATCGCAAGAGCAACATCAACTCTGTCATCAATAATAAGTGGCACATTATATCTTTTTGTAATTTCGTGTACCTTTTCTGCAAGCTCGATATATTCACGGGTGGACTTTTCCTTTTCACGAAGCTGAAGAAGCGTTGCACCGCCCTTGAGTGCCTGTTCAACACGGTAGAGAAATTCTTCCTGAGTGTAATTCGTGCTGTCAGTTATAAAATATAAACTCGGGTCAAATTTTTTCATTTTATTTACCTCACACATACAGATAGTCATTCAGAACAGGTTGTAAACCTTCCTCTGCAATATCTTTATACATCTTGTCAAGGCTGCGGTTATCGACGATTTCAAACTGCTCAACACCCTGAACACCGTCGGTTTCTTTGCCTGAATATTTGCTTTCATGGTCACCGATACCTGTTGAAACGCCTGCCGAAACCTTTGTTGCCGCAATTTTTACAATACCGTTTCTGAACTCGGCACTCTCACGGGAAGATACCGTAATTCCAACGTAGGGCAAAAAGATACGGTATGCACAAAGCACCTGACACAACTGCTTTTCGTGCACGTCAAGAGGATTGATTTTATCGTTATTTATAATGGGTCGAAGCCTTGGGCAGGAAAGTGACATCTCTGCGTGAGGATACTTTCTCTGTAAATAATATACGTGCAATGCACTTGCCAAGGCATCCTTACGGAAGTCAGAAAGTCCGAGCAAAGCCGAAAATGCAACACCTCTCATACCGCCACGGAGCGCACGCTCCTGCGCATCAAAACGGTAGGGCCACACACGTTTGTGACCGAGCAGATGCAGTTTTTCATATTTATCGGCATCGTATGTTTCCTGAAATACCGTTACGTAGTCCGCACCGCATTCGTGAAGATATTTGTACTCGTCAGTATTGACGGGATAGATTTCAAGTCCGACCATACGGAAATACTTTCGTGCCAACTTGCATGCTTCACCGATATATTCCACATTGCTCTGACCTCTGCTTTCTCCCGTAAGAATCAGAATCTCCTCCATACCGCTGTCCGCAATAACCTTCATCTCTTTTTCAATTTGTTCCATAGAAAGCTTCATACGTTTGATATGGTTGTAGCAGTTAAAACCGCAGTACACACAGTAGTTTTCACAGTAGTTTGCTATGTAAAGCGGTGTAAACAGATAGACGGTGTTTCCGAAGTGTTTGCTTGTTTCGAGTCTTGCACGTTCAGCCATTTGCTCAAGAAACGGTTCTGCCGCAGGGGAAAGAAGTGCTTTGAAATCTTCTATTGTACAAGTGGTGTGTTCCAATGCCGCTTTAACATCCTCGGCAGTATATTTTGAATAATCATATGAGTTCATCTGTGCCATGACGCTTGAGCAAATATCCGACTCGATTATCTCCATACCGGGCATATATTCCATATGGTTTTTACGGAATGACGGCTCGTTTTCAAGTCTGTGTTTTTTCTCGAGTGCTTCAGAAGAAAGATGTTCCGAATCTACAAAAAATTGATTTTCCATATTTTCTCCTTAATCTCTGAGGAAACCTGTCAGAGGGTCGGAAGCTGATGCTCCGCGTGTCAATACTCTGCCAAGTCCTGCAAGGTAAGCCTTTCTACCTGCTTCAATAGCGTTCTTGAATGCAGAAGCCATCATAGGCAGGTCACCTGCGGTGGCGAGGGCGGTGTTTGCCATAATTGCTGCCGCACCCATTTCCATAGCTTCACAAGCCTGAGACGGTCTGCCGATACCTGCGTCTACAATAATGGGCAAGTTAATCTCGTCAATAAGAATCTGAATAAATTCTTTTGTTGCAAGACCTTTATTCGAACCGATAGGAGAAGCAAGCGGCATTACCGAAGCTGCACCTGCATTTACAAGGTCACGGGCAACGTTCAGGTCGGGATACATATACGGCATAACCACAAAATCTTCATTGGCAAGAATCTCTGTTGCCTTAATTGTTTCCTGATTGTCGGGAAGCAGATATTTGGAATCGCGCATAATCTCAATTTTTACAAAATTACCGCAACCGAGCTCTCTTGCAAGACGGGCAATGCGCACAGCTTCTTCTGCGTTTCTTGCACCGCTTGTGTTGGGAAGCAAAGTAATTCCCTCGGGAATGTAGTCAAGTATGCTTTCCTGCTCTTTTGTGTTTGCACGTCGGACCGCAAGAGTAATAATTTCTGCACCTGCATCCTTTACAGCCGCTTCAATGAGTTTCATAGAGTATTTACCCGAACCGAGAATGAAACGGGAATTGAATTCGTGTCCGCCGATTATGAGTTTATCGCTGTTCATTTGTTTATCCTTCTTTCTTTATGTTTCAAATTGTTCTGTCAGAATTCGGAGCACGGTATGTGCCTGATGTGC
>JAZNPG010000086.1:0-1825 GCA_045589555.1 Acutalibacteraceae bacterium | reverse complement strand
CTGCTGCGTTTGTCATGGGAGGCTCTGTAACAACAACTGCCTCTGTAACAACTTCGCCGCCTTCAGCGGTAACAGCTTCGCCCTGTGCGTCAGTAACAACTTCAACTTCTGTTACAGCTTCTGTTGTTGCTGCATCATCAAAAAGGTCGCCGTATGCATCTGCGGTTGTTGCTGCTGTAGTAGCATCTGTAGCGTCATCTTTGCCGCAAGCAGCAAATGCGAATGCAAGAGCAAAAGCAAGAACTACTGCAAGAATCTTTTTAACCATATTTTTTCCTCCTAAAATTGTGCGGTTATCCGCATAAAATTAACCTTGCTCCAAGGGTAACATTTCTGCACACAATCAATGGAGCATGTATACAGACAGTATAGTATATTTTCTCAATAATTTCAAGTGAATTTTCATAATTATATGTTCATTTTTCTCTGTGATTCCGAAATTCTGAGTCAAAGAAAAAGCCGCTTCGTCATTTGCAACAACAAAGCAGCTTCATTTTTGTCAATTATAACAAAGGCTTATCAGGCGATATAATATACATCTTCTGCAACTGCAGGAATTTCGGGGTTTGCTCTTCCGATAATGTCAAGGTTGTCCTCAATAACCGTCTTCATTTCTTCGCCCTCAACATAGGTTGTTCCGCCTGCATTGATAGCTTTGAGAGCAAGCTGCTGGTCTGAATAATATCCCCTTTGGGTGAACACCTCTGCGGAATACATGGCACCCGTTTCGGTTTTGATAAAGTTTGAGTTTGTTTCAATGTGAGTGAGGAATTCCTTGATTATTTCGGGATTTGCTTCAACATAATCCGCTCTTGCAACTATGCAATTCTGAACGGGAGCAAATTCTTTCTTTGTAAGAGCCGTGAAATCAAGAACTCTCTTCATTTCCGTATTCTCTGCGGCAACTCCCGATGCCTCGGGCTCCGTCATAATGCAGAAATCTATTTCGCCAGCCTTTGCTTTTTGGGTAAGCTCGGCAGAATCAAGATAAACAATATCACATCTGAATGAGTTTTCAGCAATGATTTCTTCGATAAAATACTGAATATAGGTGCCCTCACCTGTTGCATAAACTGTTTTGCCGTTGATATCTGAAATCTCGGTTATGGCTTCGCCCTTCTGGAGCAGAGTCAGCTTTAAATAAGCGTTTACGGCAAGGATTTTAATATCAGTTTCTGCAGAAAGCTTTGCTGCATCCTCAAGAGTTACTGCGCCGACGCTTGCCTGATTGTTTTTCAGCATTTCGGCAACCTGCGAAGAAGCAACACCCTTGTTAACAAGAGTATAGGCATAGCCGCGGTCTATTTCGAGCTTGAGGAAAGCAAGTCCGCCCGAGCCCGAGGGAGCGGCAAGCTTAAGCTTGCTTTCGCCTCTGTCAGGGTTGTTTTTAACAGGCGCAACTGTCGCCGCCTCTTCCATTCCCGAGCCGTTGGCTGCCGTAGTTGTTACTGTTTCGGGATTTTTTCCTGCGCAGGAAGCAAAGGAAAGCACCATCATCACACACGCAAGTGCAAGCGCAACAATTTTTTTATATTTTTTCATAATGAAACCTCTTTTCGTTTTGAGTAATCCCCGTCGGACACATTATATTATTGTATATTTTACCCCGAACGCAGGCTAATGTCAAGCAAACAGCAAATCGTTATAAAAAAATTTAAAGATCAGCATACAATCTTGCACATGCTTTTGCTCTTGACTTTTTTTTATATTATTTATATCATTATTCCAGTTAACTTAAGTTACCAGAAAGGAGATTTATATGTCAGCTCCTCTTGCAGACAGACTCCGTCCCAAAACGATTGACGATATTATCGGTCAGCCCCAC